>JAZDDD010000554.1:0-7061 GCA_036679545.1 Gemmatimonadota bacterium
TCGACCACGGCCCACGCGAAATTTCCTTCAAAATGCGTCTGGATGTCCGAAAATCCGAGGGACAACCCCAGCTCTGATTCGGGCTCCACATGTCGTTCGACCAGGTCCTTTAAGCCCACATTTTGCCCACCGCCCTCAAAATACCGGGCACCTTCCCAATCGAGGAAATTCGCATAAAACTTCTCGCCATCACCCTGCTCCCAGCCGACTCTGACATCCTCGAGAATGGCTTCCAGCAAGGCAGAATCGTGGTACTCTGTGTCGTTAGCTGTATCGGCGCATCCGACGAACAATAACATGCTCACCGAAGCAACCCCTAGTGTACCGACCCTCATGGATCCTCCTATCGACTCCGGTTGATGAAAGGGATTAGGGGGCTGAAACTATGCACGCGAGCCGTTGAAGCAAGACAGCGATCGTGAGTGAACCGTCGACATTTTGTGAGGGTGGTTCTGCCTTGGGCAAACTTTCCGTGCCACGGTGTAAGGAATTGATTATGGCCACTGGCCGAGCGTATGTTACAATGGGACATGCCAGTGACCGCAAAGCTGTCCCGGGAATTCTACGACAAGTTCGGCAACAAAGTCATCGACGAACCTGTGGGATTGCTGAACAATATGGATGCAACCTTCCGCGCCGAACTACGGGAGCTGAACGAGCAAAACTGGGTACGGTTCGAGGCCAAACTTGAACGGCGAATCGCCGAGCTGGAAACAAGGTTACAGGCGGAGATCGGCTCCGGCCGTGGAGGGCTTAGCGATCTCAAGGCCGAATTGATCAAGTGGATGTTCCTGTTCTGGCTCGGAACCGTCGCCACAATGCTTGGTTTCGGGAGATTTCTCTTGTTAGGTTGAATCCAAGAATCCTGAGTGCGCAAAAGCGACGGACGACGGCACCGCCACGACCATGACACACTCCGAATTTGAGCAAACCGTCCAGGAGGTTTTGGAACAGATACCGGACATGTTCCGTTACGCGCTCGAGAACGTGGCGATCGTAGTCGAGGAGGAACCGGACGTACCGGAAAACGATGAAGAACTGCTAGGACTTTATGAAGGAACACCTCTCCCGGACCGAGGAGTTGGACACGTCGGACCCCCGGACCGCATCAGAATCTTCCGTGGCCCTATCCTCCGCGTATGTCGCAACGACAAACATGTTGCGCGCGAAATCCGCGATACGCTGATCCACGAGCTCGGGCACCATATGGGGTTAGACGATCACGAGATGCCGTATTAGTACTGTGCCCGTCACCGATTGGCCCTAAACATCCAGACCCTCGTACTCCCTCATCCCGCTATCAGTGAGATAGGGGAGGAGTAGGTTCCACAACCTTTGTCCTCCGCCCAACCACCGTTGACGGCAAACCTATGCAAACGTGGGTTCGCAACCGGACGGATGGCGCGAGCGTGTTGAGACCCCCTTGCCCCCCTGTCGTCTACGACCTGAACCAGCTGGGCATCGGCGTAGGGTTTGACCAGAGTTCGCACCGCACCACATGCCAAGGCGGCCTCGCAGGAAATATTGAGACGGGGAAACGCGCCGATATTCTTGTGACTGACGGAGAATCACTGCGGATACTGACCGGAATAGAACGCATGTGGGTAGGTGGCAGGGAAGTGGACCCTCAAAGAAGTTGTGTACCCGCTATTCGTCAGAGTGTGGTGATAAATCGGACGCCGACCAATCCCGCCGCGTAAACCAACGCGAACCCAGTGCAGTAATACATGACAACGCGTCGTCGCTCCCCGCTGCCTTGCAATCGTCTTAGAAGCACAGGTACAAACGCGATCGCGATGGGCGCTAAGTACCATGGTATGATTTCCATCGCGAAGCCGACAACGACGAGTACTCTGATGATCTGAAGCGTCGTTCGGGCGACGCGGAGTCCGACGGTGGTTGTGAACGTTCGGTCGGTGGACAGGTCAACATCGAAGTCTCTGACCTGTTGTGCAAGCTGCCCAGACAACGATGCAAAGACGTTGATGGAGATGAGGACATAATCCAGCGTTGTCCACGTGGCGTCGATGAGGATCACACAGAGCACATACGGAAAGGTCTGCACAAATAAGGCGTGTGTGACTAGATCGAGCCCCGGCCGCGATTTTAGTCGGACCGGCGGGGCGGAATAGGCCCACATGGCCGCCACACAGACACCGAAGATCACGACGCCGAGCGAACCGAATCGCGCCCTTTCGGTCCTTCGCGTCGAACGGCGCGTCGAAAAAGTCGTTGACGGTATAACCGAGCCAGTAGGCCAGTCCGACGGTGAACATGAGAATCAAGGTCGTGCCAGTGACGGCGTCGTGAGTCACCAGCGCGAGCGCGCAGACCACCAGCGCGACACCCCACGCATCGATGCGGTGCATCATCGATCCGACGGCATCGCGAGCCAACGTCGCAGCACCCCCGTGAGCACCCGAACTCGTCTGGCGGTTAGAGCCGGCGAGAATACGCTGCATCACGATAGTACCTCCTCCCCCGCAGCTCGCAGGCCGGTGCGGGCGTATGCCGCGCCGGGCTTCGACGCGATGCGCGACACCCGGCGCAGGTGGTTCGCGCGCGCTCCGACGCCGATTTCGGCGTCGAGATGCCCGATGGCGAAGTGCGCGAGCATAAGTCCGTAGAACATGTCAACCTTGGGCGCGCGGACGGACCGGCAAATCATATAGCCAATTTACTCTCGATATCGGGGAAAACGAAACATTCACGGAGTCCAACACCTGATGCAAATCGAAACCATGCACCCACCTCTTGTCCGCGGTCGGTACCATCACTTTCGTGTCTCGGGTACCCGGGCGGGGGATCTGTTTTGGATCGGGTGTTTGTGTGGGTCAGCGACGCGTCGCCAGCACCAGCACGTGGTCGTTTTGGGCCGTGATCGTGGTTGGATCATCGAAGGTTGCTCTGATGCGGTCCTCGAAGGTACCGAGCGCCTCCTCGAACTCGTCGGCCGAGTAAAACCGGAACGTGGAATAACCGCCACTGCGGGCCTGCTCGAGAAGTCGTGACAGGCTCGTGCGGATCGTCCACTGCATCTCGCGCAATTCGATCGACGTGAAGTCGGTGATCGCACCCAGCGCCGCTCCCAGCGTGCTGCTGGTATAGAGTCGCTCTTCGCGTTCGGCGAAGTGTGGGAAGAGCTGGCCCCAGATGGTACGCTGGTTCTGTTCCGGCGTGCGGGTATAAAGGATCAACCTACCCTCGGGTCGCACCACGCGCGCCGCTTCAGCGAGAAACGTCCGCAGATCGAAGTGGTGGACGGCGTTGAACGACAACACCGCGCTGAATGACTGCGCTGCAAAAGGGAGAGACTCAGCGAATCCGATCGCCCGATCAACGCCCCCCATATCCTTTGCCTGGCCATGTGTCGGCCCGCCACGCAACATCTCGGGGATGGCGTCGTACGCCACACAACGATAACGGAGGTCAGTGCGTTTGTTCACATCGTAGGCCACAGCCTCAGCATACCTGCCTGTGCCAGCTCCCACGTCCAGAATAGCAAGGCAGTTCGTTTGCCCGGCGAGTTGCTCCAATTCAAAAGAAACACAACGAACAGCATTCGCATCGAGTTCGCGTAGCTCGCGATACCGCGGCGCAATCGTTCGAAAGTGTCTTGCCATCAATGTTTGACGCAAACGCCTCGCTCCCACCGTCGCAGAACTCACGTTTTCATAAGTGACAAGCCTCCGACCCCTACCGCATAAGACAACGGTTGTGGGCGCCCAAAAACACCCCTATCAAAACAGGGAGGCGAGCACTGCTGCCGCTTCGTTGGGAAGCCACCACTTCCACAGGGGCTCCACACGTGGGGCCGTTGGGGGTGTCGAGATTGCGGCTGGTACTGACTGTGCGGAGAAGGAGCTAAACGCCACTTATCGTGCATATCATTAATAGCGCCCTTGGGGCGTTGGCGCGACCTCCATATGAAGAGGGTATCGCGACCAGCACGGGCGTGGCTCGTGAGATGACGGGGACACCTACTGCTCCGTTGTCCTCAATTGACGTGGACACACGGGGAGAATCGGCCCGGCGGACTGGACGAGTACGGCTGCCCGGCACTCACCACCTAGGCGAACCTTCAAACTGTTAAGTCATTGCACGATAAGTCGGGACGCCCGGATTCGAACCGGGGACCCCCTGAACCCCATTCAGGTGCGCTACCGGACTGCGCCACGTCCCGATTTACAAGCCGCCAGCCTTCCAGCCACAAGCCAGCAGTAATTCCTTCACAAAGCAACAACCTCAGCCACACACGCCCCAAATTGGAGCTGATCAGCGACCGGCCGAGAAAGCTAACCCTCCGTTTGTTTATCGCCCAGGGCCCGGAAAACCTTAGATGCCGAACACCATGCTAACACCAATGTTTAACAGCGATAGCACCAGGCTGCCCAGCAGTGCCGGCTTGAATCCCTTCACCTGAAAGCCGGTCACCAGGGCCGACGTGAGCATCAACATCCCCGCGTTCACGACGATCAGGAATAGACCGAGCGTCAATATGGTGAGCGGGAGCGTTAACATGACCAAAACGGGACGCACGAATGCGTTCGCCAGGCCAAGTACCAGCGCGCCGATTACGGCGGTTTTGCCACCGTCAACCTTGATCCCTTTCACCAACTGGCTGACGAGCATCAGACAGCCCGCAGTCACCAGCACTTGGATGAGGAATTGCATGGTACCCGTCCTTATTGTGGGGTTCTAGTAGGCATCCAGTTGAAACGACGACAAAAGATGGTTACGAGTTTCGAAGCACGGGTTGATCCGGCGCCTTATATAATGAATACGCCGGACAAACTCCGCTAGGTATCTCCACATCATCTCGAAACACTGGTGACGCTTATCGAACCTTGAACCGTTCGAATAGCTGATCGTGCTTGTTGTTCTTTGGGTCAACTTCCCTGCCACCTACCCACATGCGCTCGATTCCGGTGAGCATCTGCAGCGGGTCGCCGTCAGTCACAAGAATATCGGCGCGTTTCCCCGTCTCAATACTTCCTGCGTCAATACCGAGAATCTCTGCGGCATTCAACGTGACCGCCCGTAGCGCACCTTGCCGGGACAGACCGTACGCCACCGAATGAGCGGCGTGGTACGGCAAGTTGCGAACACTCGCGTCGCTTCCGGTACCAAAAGCAAAGTGCACACCCGCAGCTTCCAAGACACTGGCATTGCGGAAATTCGCGGTAAGCGATTCATCCAAATTTCCAGACGGTGTATACGCAGAAAACAAATAGCGTTTTGATTTGCCATTCACTGTCCGCTCGGAAAAACACGGGCAACTCGCCACGCATGACTGGGATCATAGCATCCATGAGCACCGACTCACCGCCCCATACGTTCACCTCGAACGGTGCGGTTGGATCATCGCTCACTGACGGGTTTTCCGTATACACGCGGGCACGTTTGAAAAAACGCACCAGATCCTCCATGCGTCTTCCTGTGAGCGTTGGGCCCTTGTCTTCATCATCCTCATCTTGCCGCGCCTCGACACGTGCGTCTGCTTCAACTTCGCGCAGCAGAGGATTATTCGATTCGCCAATCCCGCCATGTAAATCGTCATCGCTGGAGACCGACATCCAGTTGCTTGTCTGCCCACTTCCCTCGCGAGGTGCGGGGAAGTTCACGGTGATCGCCGCTTCCGATTTTACGGCCACCTTTTCCCAGGTATCACCGTCATTAAAGGCGATTACCGCCGCCGTACCTTGCACGATACCCGACGTCTGCGCCGTCAACACCGTTGTTATTCCGTTTGCGCGCGCCACGTTGAGACTTGGGTAATGCGGCATAACACCAACGATGGCGCGGATATGTGGATTGTATTGCCCCAATTCACCTTGATCCGTCGCTTGCCCGACGGCGCCAAACTCCAACAGGCCAACCGTCGTCAACGGGTCGATCATACCTGGATAGACATGTTTCCCGCTCACGTCGATGCGTGTTGCGCCTGTCGGCACGTTCACCTGGCCAACCGGTCCCACATCTATAATGCGCCCCGATTGGAAAACTACCGTACCACTACGAATCGTGGTCGAGGACACCGTGTGCACCGTTCCACCAACAAGCGCGATGACCTGATCCTGGTTCAACTCGGCGGCACCATTACCGTTCGACCCACCCATGCCGTTAGAACCGCCATTGCCGTTAGAACCATCGTTGCCAACGCCAGACCGATTCATCGAAATCGGCGTGGTCGGGGCTATCGCGGGAACTTCGGGAAAAACGTTGAACGGTTGATCTCTGGTACCCATCTCGTCGGACGCATCGTAATAGACAATGCCGTCCACGATGGTCTTTTCGACACGTGCGTAACTATTGAAAGGTGAAGCGGTCAGAAGAACGACGTCTGCCTCTTTACCTTCTTCCAACGAACCGACCCTATCATCGATGTACATCATCCGGGCCGGATTGAGTGTCAACATTCTGAGCGCGTCCAGCTTAGAAACACCGCCATATTTTACAGGTTTTGGGATCTCCAGGTGCATGAAACTTTGCAACCAGGGAATATCGGAATTGATCCCGGTCAGCACGCCATGTTGCTGCATGATCGCGGCATTGTGCGGGACGGCGTCGTACGCCTCACGTTTGTACTGCCACCAGTCAGTGAAAGTGGAACCGGCCGCACCGTGTTGCGCCATCTCGGTGGCGACCCTGTAACCTTCTAAGACGTGCGTGAACACATCGATCTTGAACCCAAATCGTTCCGCGACTCGCATCAACATCAGGATTTCATCACTTCGATACGAATGCGCGTGTATGCGAATGCGACCGTCCATGATATCCACGAGCGCTTCCAATCGAAGATCGCGGCGCGGGGCTACACGGAAATCACGCGGGTTCGAGTCATAACGTTCCCATTCTGCCTTGTATGCCCGAGCGGCCGTAAACGCCTCAACATAGACCGCTTCGACACCAGGCCTGGATCGCGGAAACCGGCTGTTTGCGTTTCTGGGAGCACTCTTCCGTGTCACGTTTTCCCCAAGCGCAAACTTCACAAATCTTGGCGCACCCGGAATCAACAGCTGATCACCGGCATCCATACCCCAGCGGGTCTTGATGACAGC
>JAZDDD010000555.1:0-12439 GCA_036679545.1 Gemmatimonadota bacterium
CGTCACGACCCATCTTGAACGAAAAGATCCGTGTCACATCCGACGTAAACGCCAGGGCTTGCAAGTCAAACATGAGTTCGACGTGTTCCCTAAAAGAATCAGGTACGCCGGCCGGGGCTTCTGGTAGATCGCGAACCTCGCCGCTCGAATTGCGTGATTCTACCCGCTGAATGCGACGTTCGAGTTCGCGAATGTTTTCGAGATACTGATCGAGACGGTGACGATCGCCGGGACCGAGCTTGTTCCTGAAGATCGACACCTCGCTGACAATCCAATCGAGGATACTTCGGCTGGTGCGCCGCCGCGCAGCCCGTTCCTCCGCCGTGCCCCCAGCGCCAAACAGTTGATCAAATGCCACACGCGGATCACGAATCATCGGCAGGGGCTCGGTTGGCGAAGACCAACTGATGGTATCCGTGTAGACACAAGCGTAACCGTAGGCACACCCACCAGCTTGATCCACGTTCTCGATGCACAGCTGCATCGATGGAATCGGCGTATCCTGCCCAAACCGCTGTGCGTATAGTTGATCCAACGACGTCCCGACGTATACGTCGGAACTTTCTGTTTGCCTGGGATGTGACTGCGTCAAGAACGTTGCGCTCGAACGATAATGGTCGCCACCGATCTCCTTCGCCTCGAATGCCTCAGCGTTCCGCACGTCAGTGTTACTGATGATCGTGAGATAGTCCCGGTACGCGTCGAGCGGGAGAAGACTGCTTGGCGTCAGATCGAAGCCTCGACCCACCACCTCCGGCGCCCACAGATGTTGGGATGCACCCCATTCATTGCTTCCAGCCGAGCCGTGTACCATTTCAATGCACACAAGACGGGGTGCATCGATGTCAGCACCAGAATCGGTGCTGCCGGCCCACCGCCTCCTCGCGGGCACCATAACATCCAAGAACGGTAAAGCCACCGTGGCACCCACTCCGCGGATGAACGTGCGGCGGTGCATATGTTTGCCCGTAATGAATTCCATGGGTAACCCTCAACAATCCTGCAGGTGTTCAGATGTTGTCTTCATCATTGGATTTCTCCCGCAACCGCCGGCTCGGCCCGGCTCATCTGGAACGGCACGCTCTTCACGATACCAAGAATGATTGCTGAAATACGATGGTCATTTTCCGCCGCGTAGCGGGCGATCGTACGGACGGTCGGCATGTCGAAATATTCCACTCGTCGTCCTAACGCATACGCCAACATGTTTTGGATAAAGTTGCGTTCGAATGAATCCCGTCGATTCAACAGCGCATTTCGTAGATCAGCCGCGCCGTTTAGTTGCGTACCATCGTATAACTCACCTACGACATCAATCGGGACGCCGTTGTCTTTGATTCGGAACGCACCGGTGCCATCGAAGTTCTCAAGTGCCAGGCCTATAGGATCCATCATCTTGTGGCACGAACTACAGGCCGGATTGGCACGATGCTGCTCCAGCCTTTCACGTACCGACAACAATCGACCATTAGCTACACCTTCCGTTGCCTCCAAATCGGGAACGTTCGGCGGTGGTGGCGGTGGCGGGCTACCCAAAAATACTTCCATCACCCATTTTCCCCGTAAAACGGGCGACGTCCGATTCGCATGTGACGTCAATGTCAGGATGCTACCGTGCCCCAAAAGTCCACGCCGATTTTCATCCGTCAGAACAACTCGCCGAAACTCACTGCCCATGATGTTTGGGATGCCATAGTGTTTCGCAAGACGCTCGTTAACGAACGTATAGTCGGCCGCCAACAGATCGAAGACGCTTCGGTCGGACTGTATTATGTCGTGGAAGAATAATTCCGTCTCACGCAGCATAGACTCTTTGAGTTGCTGATCGAAATCAGGCGCTAACCTCACATCTGGACGAATCTTCTCGAGATCCTGGAGACGGAGCCATTGCGACCCAAACCTCGTACTCAAAGCTTCCGCTCGGGGATCACGCAACAATCGGCGAACTTGCTCGTCCAACACCGTTGGATCAGATAACTCGCCCCGCGCAGCAAGGGAAACCAGCATGCTATCGGGTCCGCTGGCCCACATAAAAAATGACATGCGGGACGCCAGCGCCACGTCACTGATCCGATAGTCCTGACCCGGCCGTACATCCGCCGGTGGCTCTTCAAAACGGAAAACAAAATGCGGGCTGGCAAGAATAGCCTCCAACACCGTGCGGATCCCTACTTCGAAACCACCCTCTTCAATCCCAGCCTCGTAAAACGTCACTAGAGCGTCTACGTCTCGATCTTCGAGCGGACGACGATAGGCCTGCGTAGCAATCCGGTCGATGATCTCTCGAGCACAAGTCATCCCGTCGTCAGCGGCGTCGGGTCGACACGAGAACACGCGGGCGCGACTCGGCGTGTCCGAAACACCGATGGGGTTATACGGTCCGCTGATGATGAGGTCGCGAAGATGTGGCAACGACGTGAAACCGTACGCCCCGGCGATGCTGGTACTGGCCAGCGACCAGTCAAGCGGGGAAATCAGGTCTTGAAGCGGTCCTTCAGATCGGCGAATGAACGCCGCAGAGATCCGTTGAGGTCCGGCTGCAACGAAGACCGGCTCCGTCTGCATGTTCACACCGTCGGGATCCGACGTATGCATCCAGCGATCAATCTCGAGCAAGGCAACACGTTCGCCATTGACCGAAATCTCCAGCTGCTCTAATGAATCCGATGTGTGCAGCGCACCGCGGCCGTTCCCGAACAGCGCGCCAGTGGTCTCATGGTGAAAAGACACTTTGAAGACGTATTCGCCATCCGCCGGGAACTGATGTACAACCGATGTGCCACCACGTGTTCCGAATGGCGCACCTTCGACATGTTCGCGCTGCGACATCAGACGGCTGGTCTTATATGTGGCCTCGCTGACCGTTGCGGTGGCGTCACCAATTGCAAGACGACTGACATCCGCGGCGCCTCTAAAGTATGCATCCATCAACGTGGGCGAGAGCAACTGCACATCAGCAATGTTGTCGAAATTTGCACTCTTGGTATCGGGCGGCAAATAATCGCCGGCGTTGATGTCCACCGAAAGCAGATCGCGAATTGACCGCCCGTATTCGGCGCGATTCAGACGCTGAAATGATCGCCAACCCGGATTGGGATTGGCTCTCGCAACTTCATCAACACGCCGCTCTATCATCCGGGCCAACTGAACCAACGTATCACCGCCGGGTCGTCGTACGCCGGCTGGCGGCATCATTCCGACCAATAATTTTCGAATGACTTTTTCGGAGGTCTCGGCATCTGCGGCAGCGGACGCGACATCAAATTCTTGTAAAGTAAGGCCACCACGCTGCCGACGTTCGCCGTGACATCTTTGGCAATACTGTCGTATGACCGCGTTGTAGATGTCGTTCGAATCGGGCCATGCAGTCGCGATATTAGGACTTCTGGCGTGTGCGCCCGTCGGTACACCAGAAACCAAATAGGCGCCCGTGTGCGCAGGTGCGTCGCGGTTCTGGCCGAGACGATTAGAATGGCTTGTCAACCCGGCAAAAAGCAACACGGGACCAAGCATTGGAAACGCAAGTTTTTTCATCACATTACGCGAAACCATACGGAATCATCGCCCCATCGCTTCGCTCCATTGGGTTCCCACACAGAGCTGAACCACCCGTTCAACACGAGAGACAATTGTGGTTGTTGATCGCGCCAAGACTTTCTAACAACGTAATCGTCTCCGGAAACGGCTGAATACGTTGCACCGGACCGTTCGCCATGTCCACTGTTGTCTGACCACGACGACTGACCACCATCACATCGGCGCCACGTTCAACCAGATAGTGAATCATCTCGTTATCGCCCCGCGCAGCTGCATGGTGCAGCGGCGTGTACCCGTTATGATCTCGTGTGTTGACATCCACACCGATTTCCTCAATCAAATACCGTGTCGCGGGTAACCAACCATCTGGTACGTGTCGATGCTGGTTGCCCGCAAACCCCTCACCATAACCAACACCGGTTGCGGCATGGATCGCGTAAACCGCGGGCCCACCCACAGGGATTAGCGGTAAGCCCGACATGTCCTCTTGTCCTCCACCCCGCCGGTAGCGACGAGCCGGCGTCTTTTCCGTCGAGATATTTGGATCCGCACCATGCGCAACCAACATTTTCATCGCCTCGACATCAGTCGCATACGCCGCCCGCCAGAATGGCGTTGCACCCTTCAAGTTGACCCGCAACTGGTCGAACGTATACGCCATGTACCACAGATGTCTGGTCAACCTCACGTTGGGATCGGCACCCGCTTCGAGTAGGACTTCCATCAACTGGAGGTAGTTTGTCTGCTGTTGTCTGTACGCCTGTTGCTGTGGGTACCGTGCTTTGGGAGCCCAGTGTGTGTTGATCGCCGAAAAGAGGGGTGTGGTGCCTGCGTCGCTTGCGACCGTTGCGTCAGCACCGGTTGAGAGCATGCTGACCGCAAGATCAAAGTGACCATTGATGACGGCCATAAGCAGGGGACTCGTGCCGTCCCCCGCACTTACTTGGTTAATGTCAGCACCGGCCTCGATGAGTGCCCCAATGGCGGCGAGATGTCCCTCACGCACAGCGTGCAGCAAAGCCGTGAGGCCACCGTGACGTCCGACCAGTTCAGCATACGACAACGCCGTCGGTGACCGCTCCTCAAAATCGACGGAATCCTCTACGATTGGCGCCGTGTCGAGAGCGCGAAATTCCTGCGCCGCCTTCACGGCCGCCTGTACCTGACTGGGACTCGGCGCGTGGCCATCCCCTTCCACCGCGTCTTCACCGCGGAACGACGCCAACACTTCGCGGCGCCGTTGACTAGCGGCACGATTGGCCTGGGACACCGTCGGAACGTCCACAACACGTGACGTGATTGCGACGTCTGCACCACGTGCAATCAAAGCCTGTATTGCGTTCACACGATTTCGAGCTGATGCAAACATCAACGGCGTTTGATCCCACTCGTCTTCGGTCACATTGGGATCGGCACCGCGAAGGATCAGGATCGCAACGACGTCAGCAGCACCACCGGCCGCGGCAAAGTGAAGGGGTCCGGCCCCACCAGCGGATGACCTCGCCGACACATCGGCTCCTGCGTCGAGCAACTTCTCAACAACGGACGCTCCGCCGTTTTTGCTAGCCAAATGAAGTGGGGTGTAGTCTCCGATGCGAGTAACAGCCGATACGTTGGCGCCGGCGTAGATCAACATGCTTGCGAGTGTCTCGTCAACTCGCTCCGCCGCCCAGTGCAACGCCGTCATTCCGTCGCCTTGCGCGGCGTTTACGTCGGCACCTTCCCTGAGCAATTCGCGAACGACATTGATGTCACCACTCATGGCAGCATCGGCGACAGGCGAGTCGGGAAGCGCGATCCCAAACAACACCGCTATACCCAACAAACCCATAACACCGGATACGCGGGAGCCGCACGTTTCGCGGCGGTTCATCATGTCATGTCTCCGATCACACCGTGAGCGAAAAATCGCCTGTGCTGTTGCCGAAACTTGTGTCGTCCATGCCAAGCTTGTGCATGAGTGTCAGCATCACATTCGCCATGGGCGTTCCCGCAGGCGCACGTAGATGCATGTTCCCCGCGAGCTGGCCGTTGGCACCACCTAACACGATCAACGGACATCGTTTGTGATTGTGTACGTTCGCGTCTCCCATGGGGGACCCGTACACAATCATGGTCTTATCGAGCAGATTTGCTTCGCCTTCCATTGTGCCCTGCAACTTCTCGAGGAAGTACGGCAACATGCTCATGTGATATCGATTGATCTTCGAGAATTCGACTATTCGTTCCTCATTGTTACCGTGATGCGACGCGGGGTGGAACGGCGAGTCAGAACCACTTTCGGCGTAGACACGAGCGGAGGAATCTCGCCCCATTTTTAAGGAAAACACGCGGGTCGTGTCCGACTCAAACGCCAAGGCCTGGACGTCGAACATCAGCTCGACATGTTCACGGAACGAATCGGGAACACCGGCTGGGGCCTCTGGCAACTCGCGTACTTCGCCACCGGTATTGCGCGCTTCGATGCGTTCGATTCGACGCTCGAGTTCACGGATATTCTGGAGATACCGCTCCATGCGTTGCTTGTCCGCAGGGCCAAGCTGTCGTTGCAGCTGGGATATGCGGCTCGAGACCCAATCGAGGATGCTGCGATTCGTCGCGCGTCGCGCCGCACGTTCTTCTGGCGTACCACCGGCACCGAACAATTGCTCGAACGCCACACGTGGATCCCGGATGACAGGTAACGGCTCGGTCGGGGATGCCCAACTGATCGAGTCGGTATACACGCAGGTGTACCCATACGCGCATCCACCAGACTGATTGATATTTTCGATACACAGCTGCATCGACGGAACCGGTGTGTCCTGCCCAAACTGTTGGGCATACAATTGGTCCAAAGACGTCCCGACGAACACATCGGAGCCCTCGGTCTGTTTCGGATGGGCCTGTGTCAAAAACACGGCACTCGAACGAAAATGATCACCACCGATTTCTTTTGGCTGGAAAGCCTCCGCCATCTCAACATCGGTGTCACTAACGATGGTGAGGTTGTCGCGAAACGCCTCGAGCGGACTCAACGCGCTTGGAGCCAGGTCAAACGAGCGGCCTGTCTCGGCCGGTGCCCACAGATGCTGAGACGCCCCCCACTCGCTGCTACCAGCGGCGCCATGAACCATCTCTATGCACACCAAACGTGTACGTTCTTCCACGGCGCCCCGCGTGTTCGCCGACAGTCGTGCCGGCAGCATCGCATCCAACAACGGCAATCCCACCGTAGCGCCCACCCCCTGAAGGAACGTGCGACGAGGAATGTGCTTCCCAGTAACGATTTCCATCAACCTCTCCTACAGTTCGTCTAACACCGCACCAACCCACAATTGCTGAACAACTTTTACTCATGAACTACTTCTGTTGCACACCATCACTTTCGGCCACAACCGATTCAAACCTGGCCATTCGAAACGCCGGGCTCTTCGCAACACCAACGATGTACGAAACCATCCCGTATCCGCTTTCGGCCGCTTCCCGTTCGATCACACGAATGCTTGGCATATCGAAATACTCAACTCTGCGTCCAATCGCGTACGCCATCAGGTTCTCGATGAAGTTCCTGACGACCGCGTGCGGATGATTGAGCAGGCCACGACTCAAATCAGCCGGTCCGGCAATCGGCGTTCCGTCATACAATTCTGTCGCGGCATCAATCGTCACACCGTTGTCCTTAACACGTACGCGACCGGTGACGTCGAAGTACTCGAGTGCCAATCCGATCGGGTCCATCATTTTGTGGCAGGATGCGCACGCCGGATTGGCGCGATGCATCTCCAATCGCTCACGCACCGAGAGGTACCGACCGTCTTGAACATCTTCGGTAGCTTCCAGATCCGGCACGTTGGGTGGCGGGGGTGGCGGCGGACTTCCCAAGAAGACCTCCATGACCCACTTGCCGCGAAGTACAGGGGACGTACGGTCCGCGTGCGAAGTCAACGTCAAAATGCTACCGTGCCCAAGCAACCCCGGACGCATGTTGTCTTGAACGACAACGCGACGAAATTCGGCGCCCGACACATTCGGTATCCCATAATGACGAGCGAGACGTTCGTTGACGAACGTATAGTCGGCGTTCAGCAATTCGAAGATGTGCCGATCTTCGCGCACCAAATAGTCGAAAAAGTGCCGTGTCTCCATCAACATGGCATCCGCCAACTGCTGATGAAAATCTGGGTATAACAACCGGTCTGGGTGGACCTTTTCAAGGTCTTCCAATCGCAGCCATTGGCTCGCAAACCGGGACGAGAGCGCTTCCGATTTTGGGTCCGCCAACATGCGTCGAACCTGGGCCTCCAACGTCCCCGGTTTTGACAATGCCGCTTGGGAAGCAATCTGCATCAACTCGTGATCAGGGGGCGATCCCCAAAGAAAGAACGACAGCCTGGATGCCAAATCGATATCGTTAATCCGATACGTATCACCGGCTACCACATCCACGGGTGGCTCTTCAAACCGGAACAGGAAATCCGGACTTGCAAGCATTACCTGGACGGCGGTTCGAATGCCGATCTCAAATCCACCTTCGGCCGCGCCCTGCTCGAAGAACCCAAAGAGCGCTGTGATGTCCGCTTCTCCCAATGGGCGCCGGAACGCTTCGGAACCCAACCGCGTAATGATCTCAATTGCGCACGGCCGCGATTCTCCTGGGTCCGTGGGGCGACAACTGAAGATCTTCTGGCGACTCGGTGTGTCCGAAACACCCGTTGGGTCAAACGGGCCGTTAATTGCGAGGTCTTTGAGATGCGCGAGCATCGTCAGGCCGTAACCACTCACCCCGATTTGTCTGTCGACGAGTGACCAATCGTGGGGAGACAACAGATCCTCAATGGGACCCTCGTGACGTCGAAGGAAGGCGGCCGAGACCCGTTGCGGACCGGCACGAACAAAGATCGGCTCGGTGCGCATGTTGGCACCGTTGGGATCGGAAACGTGCATCCACCTATCGACTTCCAACAACGCGACACGTGCCCCATTGATCGATACCTCGATCTGTTCGTCACGCCCCGTACCACCAAAAAAACCGCCCGTTGTAGTATGCTCGAAAGCCAGTTTGAAGACGTATTCGCCATCGGCGACAAAATTGTGAACCACCGAAACACCACCGCGCGTGCCCACGGGAGCGCCCTCAACACGGTCCCATTGAGATGTGTAACCGGGGTTCGTGTACGTCGCTGTGGTGGGGCCCGCGTTTGGATCGCCCACCGCCAATCGGCTGATTTCACCGGCGGCGTTGAGGTAGGCATCCATCAGCGTGGGAGACAACAACTGCACGTCGGCAATGTTGTCAAAATTGGCGCTCTTCGTATCGAGTGGCAGGTAGGATCCTGCATTGATGTCGAGCGTCAAAAGCTCGCGTACAGACCGTTGGTATTCGGCCCTGTTTAAACGTTGGAAGCTACGGCTGCCCGGGTTGGGATCGACAAGCGCAATCTCGTCGATGCGCTGCTCGAGAGCAGCCGCCATATCACTTAAAGTGTCTCCTTGCGGGCGGCGTACCCCTGCCGGTGGCATCATACCGACCCGCAACTTTCGGATGATCTGCTCAGTGATCTCAGGATTCAGCTGAGGATTCGCGGCGTCATAATCTTGGAGGGAGAGGTTCCCTCGCTGCCGCCGTTCTCCGTGACAACGCTGACAATACTGCTGGATGACGGCGTTGAAGATATCCGTCGAGTCCGTTGAGCCAGCATCGACCATATGTGCCAAGCCCATAACCTCGGGGACCGACTGGGGGCCAATTAAATCAGCATGCTGCTGCCCTGGGATCACGGCCGTTGCGGCCGGGGCCTCGTCTGTTGCGGCCATTTGCGTGGGCCCAAGCCGAGCGGCAACACTCGCCATCACGAGGACAGTGCCAAAGGAAGCGATCGCGAAAGTCTTCATTGCTCCTCACACACTCGCTAACAGATTATGTGACAACGACTTACGCGCCACCAACCACAGGCCTCAGCCGAACTTCTCTGATGTGGCACTGGCAGCTAGAACTACTCAAAGAATACGTTTCTTTTTCCAGCGTGACTAGTCGCAAGGACTACGCCGACCTCCAGAAAAGTCGCCCTTTTTCCGCCCCGGAGCTAAAATAACAGTTCGAACTCACCTGAGGTTGTCGATCATGAAGAAACGGCCTTTCCTGGCGGCTCTTTTCTTTTCCGTAGCCATGACCCCGCTCGCGGCTCAACAGCGCCGGCAACCAACGCCCGAAGAGATCGCCCGTCGGCAAGCCGCATTCGAGGCCGAGATCTCCATGGAACGTCCGATCGCCGCGCTCGTACGTCGCCATGGGCAAGCACAACTATGTGCTCAAGGGGGCATGCGAGGGCATTGCTCGCGAACTCGGCAACGCGCTTTGCGCACCCATCATCAAACTGGTCCCTGAAGGCAATATCGATCCGCCAACCGGACACATGCGATACCCCGGTACCATCACGGTCCGCAACGAAACGTTCGAAGCCATGTTGGAGGATGTTGGTAGAAGTTTTCACGCGCACGGCTTCGAGCACATCATCTACATCGGTGATAGTGGCGGGAATCAACGCGGTATGCGAACGGTCGCCGACCGCTTGAACACGGGATGGGGAGAAAACATCGCACACTTCATCCCTGAGTTTTACGACAACGCCGGGCTCCAGGCCTACATGGAGCGCGAACTCGGCGTTACCGAAGGACCCAGCGAGGGATACCACGACTTTTATTGGCTGACCGCAATGCAAGCGACAGTGGATCCGGAAACTGTCCGTTACGAACAACGCGTCGAGGCCGGTAAGGCGAGTATCAACGGTCGATCGATTGCACCGCTGGAGCAAACGCTCGAAGTGGGTCGGAAGCTGATGCGTTATCGAGTCGAAACGACCGTTGCCGCGATCAACGCGGCCATTCGCGGCGGCACATCGGACCAACAACGGTAAGACGGTGAGGAAAATCGACATGCAACTCGGATTCGGTCTCGCCACCGCAGTTTTGGTCGTTATCCAGTTTACAACACCAGCGTACGGCACCCAACGCCCACTGGGATCGGTTAGCGGTGGTGGAGAAACAACGACACCGGTCTTCGAAGGGTGGTACGAAAACACCGATGGGACATACAGCATCTCGTTCGGTTATTTCAACCGCAACTTCGAACAACATCTCGAGATTCCACTGGGCCCGAACAACTTTATCGAACCCGCACAGCACAACGGCATGCAACCAACATTCTTCGCGCCGCGCCGGCACTGGGGAGTGTTCGTCATAAACGTACCCGCTGACCATGAGGGTGAGGTCGTGTGGACGCTAAGAAACAGCGGCAAGACATTCACCATTCCGGGTAGCCTACACCGCGATTGGCAGATCGACGCGCTTGCCGGCGAGGCGGGCTCTGGCAATACACCGCCGGAGATTTGGTTTGAACACATGGGGGCGAAGGGCACCGGCCCCGCCGGAGTGACAACCGGCCCGATTCCTGCCACCGTTGGACACCCCGTTGAGGTAAACGTCTGGGTGAGAGATGACGGCAACACATCCGGTAACGTTGCGAGCGCAGGTGAAACCAACACCCCCGTGACGCTGACATGGTTCAAACATCAAGGCCCCGGACAAGCGTCGTTTTCTCCGGACACCGCCAAGGTGGATATCGACAACGGAAGCATGACGACCGTCGTCACGTTCAGTGAGGCGGGCGAATATGTATTGCGTGTCCGCGCCAACGACGCCTCTGGCGTTTCCGGCGCCGGCCACGCTCAATGTTGTTGGACAAACGGATTCGTGAGGATCACCGTCACCCGATGAATACGAAGGAGAAACGTCTCATGCGAGCATCACATGCGTTGAGTTGGCCGGGCCAAATTGGGGCGGGGGTGTTCACACTGACGATGTTGGCAACGCACGGTGGCGGCGCCTCGGCGCAAGACGAAAGCCACGTGACGTTCGCACGCGATGTGGTACCCATCCTCCAGGAAAAATGTCAGGTGTGCCACCAGCCAAACTCGATTGCACCAATGTCCTTGATGACGTACGAACAGGCACGTCCGTACGCTCAGCTCATGAAGTACAAGGTCGAGAATCGCATCATGCCACCGTGGCACATCGACCGAACAGTTGGTATTCAGGAATATCAAAATGATCGCGGTCTAACTGCCGATCAGATCGAAACCATTGCGTTGTGGGCCGACGGTGGAGCGGTATTTGGAGACTCCGCCGATCTTCCGGCACCGGTTGACTTTCCCGATCCCAACCGTTGGCAACTAGGCGATCAGTTTGGCAATCCCGACCTCATTGTAAAGTCTGATCCCTACACGCTCGAATCACAAACGCAAGACAAGTGGTTTCGCCCGTTGGTCGAAACCGGGTTAACGGAAGAGCGATGGGTCCGCGCGATCGAAATGAAGCCGTCGTATCCAGATGGACGCCGCATCATTCACCACGTCCTCACATTTCTCGAACAAGAAGAGGAAGGCATCACGAGACTTGCAAGCTCCGCAGAAGGTGTACAGCGGGGCGCAGGACTGTTCATGGAGTGGGCGGTCGGCAAGGTGGGTGAGATATTTCCGCCGGACGCCGGAAAATTGATGCTGCCTGGCGCCAAGATTCGCTGGGAAGTTCACATGCATCCCATCGGCGAAGAGATTCGCAACAACCAGGTCGAACTCGGCATTTGGTTCTATCCCAGAGATTACAAACCGCGGAATCGAACAGTGTTAAGAGCGTTTGGCGCTGTTGGACGGAACGGATTGGATATTGAGCCCAACTCAGTGTCGGTCACGCAAGATTTTCACGTCCTCCGCGCACCGGCGCGCCTCGAAAACTTTCAACCTCACATGCACATGCGCGGCAAAGCTATGTCGATGGAGGCTATCTACCCCGACGGACGCAAAGAAGTGCTGAGTCAAGTCAACAACTTCCAGTGGAATTGGCACATCAACTACGTCTACGATGA
>JAZDDD010000556.1:0-4392 GCA_036679545.1 Gemmatimonadota bacterium
CAAATAAAGACGGTTTGATCCGCTTTCCGTCGCGGCGAGATCCAGGTGCCCATCTCCATTCAGGTCCCCCATGGTGACGGCGAAAGGCCCAATACCAGCCAGGAAGGGATTGCCTGGGGCTTCGACGAACACCGGCGGTGGTAGGCTGCTAGGATCATTTGGATCCGAGCCCGCCGTGACCTCGATTCCGTCGGTGATGGTATCGCCGTCGGTATCCGCGGCGAGTGGATCAGTGCCGGTATCGATGGCCGTGAGGAATAGCCCCGTGTTTGTCTCCACGTTGTCGAGCAGCCCGTCCCCATCGCTGTCCGGGTTGTTGGGATTCGTGCCGAGGAAGTTCTCGGCAAAGTCCGTCAGGCCATCGTTATCTGTGTCCGTCCCGAACGTGGTGGTATTGTGCCAAACCGCCACATCGGGGGTCGCAGTGCCAAACGCGATGTACGGCACAACCAAATCGTTCTGGCCATCCCCGTCGACATCGCCGATGGCGATAGCCTGCGGCGAACCTTCCGCTGGGAAACTTGTGGCGCTGCTAAAGCTGCCATCGCCTTTCCCAAGCAGCACCGACACTGAGTTATCAGATGTGGCGACTGCCAGGTCGGGTCGGCCATCTCCGTTCAGATCCCCAAGCGCATGGAACAGCGGAGGGCTGCCGACTGGGACGGTGCCGCGGTGCCGCCAGGTGTAAAGCTTCCGGTCCCGGTGCCGAGCAGTACGGATATCGTGCTATCCCCACTGTTGGCCACGGTCAGGTCGAGCGGCCCATCCCCGTTCACGTCGCCGATCACGACCGAGACCGGCATGCTGCCCGTCAAGACGATGGGATGAAAGATCCCATCTACCAGCTTAAAGAACAGCGTCACGGAATTGGAGTCCTGATTGGCGACCGCGAGGTCGGGAGTGGTATCGCCGTTCAGGTTACCGATCGCGACCGAGACCGGGGCGTTCCCCGTTGCGAATGCGGTTGGAGCGCCAAAGGTTCCATCTCCCGCGCCGAACAGCACCGACACCACGTTCATGGTGTGATGGGTCACCGCCAGGTCAAGATGCCCGTCACCGTTCAGGTCGTCTATGGCCACAGAGGCCGAGACTCCACCCGCCGGAAAGTTGGTGGGAGGGTCGAAGCCAGCAATGCCGATTCCGGACGGCACGAACGGCGGAGGCGTATCTTTCGCGAGCAGGACGGACACATCGGCCGATGTGTCACTCACCGTGACGAGGTCGAGTAGGCCGTCCTCATTCAAGTCGCCGATGGCGACGGATGTTGAGTCGTGCCCGGTTGTGGCGACGTGGGGAAGCACGTCGGCGAAGGTCCCGTCTTGGCGCCCCGGCAGGGCAAAGACAGTGCCTTTCACAACAAACGCTAGGTCCTGTTGGCCATCCCCGTTTAGGTCGCGGATGGCTACGGATAACGCGGGGTCGATGGTATCTTCATCGAAATCTTGGGTCTCCACGAAATCGAAGGACGGCAGCGGCAGGCTTGTCGAGTCGGTGGGATCCGATCCCACGGTGACTTCAAAGCCATCATCAAACCCATCCCCATCGGTGTCGGACTCATTTGGATCAGTCTCATGTACGTTGATCTCATCGACGTCTAATAACCCGTCCCCATCGCTGTCCAGCAGGGGATCGATATTGATCTCCATAAAGTTGATGGTGACGGTCGCCGTAGCGGTATTGCCGGCGTTGTCCACGGCTTGACCCGTCACCTCCTGCGATCCGTCTTCAACGGTGACGGTCACTGGCTCCGGACAGACCGCAATGCCAGTCCTTGTGTCTGAGCAGACAAAGCTTACCGTAACATCACTCTCGTGCAGTCCCTCTTCATCGGCAGGCGGATCGACGGTTGCCACAATCGTCGGCGGTTCAGCATCGGTCCGGACGAGGACGTTCACTGCCCGCTCTACCTTATGTTTTTGGTCGTCTTTTGCCTTGATCCGGAAGGGAAGCACGCCTGCCACTCCCGCTTCCACTCGAATCGTGATTGAAAATAGCCCGGTGCCGTCATCCACAAAACGGCCTAGCTTCGCCAGCCGTTCTGGCCGCCCAGGCCTGACCATTTGCTCGAGCTTGACGTTCTTGAGATCCCCGTTCGGATCCGTGACCCGAGTAGTAAACGTGACTAAGTGGCTACCACTCCCGGGAGGAAGAACGGCAGCCGCGACTTGCACAGGACCCACGAGCGGCGTGTCATCCGCGTCTGCAATGGACACGATGGCTCCTAGTTTGTCTGATTTGTTCTTCTCTACATCCTTGGCTTTGACTTGCAGAAAGACCTGCGCTGGTTGGTTCGTGGCAATGGGGACGAATCCGGTATAGATGGCGTCAGCCGCAGTGGCATCGGGGAACATCCCATCGTCGGTCAGCGAGAATTTCTCCTTCTCACCGGACTTCTGCCGTTTGATCAGACGGACCTTGGTCACGTCGTTGTCCGGATCGAACACGTGGACAGAGACGGTTACGAGGCTGTCACTTCCCACGTCGAGGACGGGGCGGTCGATGGTCAGGTCTGTGAGGATCGGTAGATCAGCAGTTGCAGGAGAAACGACACATACCGATACAAGGACAGTGAGAAGACTGATGACCCGAAAGGGAAACACATCCCGGCTCATGCGCATACAGCTTCCAGTGTCTCTGAAGACCCTTTTCACCTATGATGTTTCATTGCGAGGTGAATTGTAATTCTATCATGGATGCGGCTGTCCAAGGCAGACGTCGGATCTATACTCCGGTTCTGCCGACGCGAGGTGGAACCAAAACGACACAGCGTTTCGCGGGGGAGTATAGGTCGGCGGATTGAGCAGAAAATTGCCGCGTCTGCTGGAAGACTCGTGCATGCTGTTGGCTAGGATGCCTCGCCCTTGACGTGCCCCCCTCAAACGAGTCCAAGTGGTATGTTAGGCTTGGACGTGTTTGATCGGTCCGCTTTTTTTGTCTACCTTGGAAGGTAGCACCGACGTAGAACCAGCCGATGTGATAATTCCGGGATCGCAAGAAGGCACCAGAGTGGTGGGCCGTGTAGGGGTCGAACCTACGACCCGCTGATTAAGAGTCAGCTGCTCTACCAACTGAGCTAACGGCCCACTCTGGCGCGCC
This sequence comes from Gemmatimonadota bacterium, assembly GCA_036679545.1. Taxonomy (GTDB): domain Bacteria; phylum Gemmatimonadota; class Gemmatimonadetes; order Gemmatimonadales; family GWC2-71-9; genus JAZDDC01. Next base: position 3,097 of record JAZDDD010000556.1, read on the forward strand.
TGGAGGGATTTGAACCCCCGACACATGGCTTCGGAGGCCATTGCTCTATCCGAGCTGAGCTACAGGCGCATGACGTATTCGAATGCGCAACGTCACGGTGGAAATGACGCCGTAAAACCGGCTGGAACGCTACCACATCCTATGGGGTGTGTCCAGCAAGGTATTGCTGTGTGATTTCCTTGCTGGGACAGGTAAATATGTCATCAACGCCACCCCACTCACAGACACATCCATCACTGAGAAAGATGACGGTCTCAGATAATCGCTTGGCCTGTTCAAGACGATGCGTCACAAGGATTACGGTCAGTCTGGTCCCAAGCTCTCGGATGAGGGATTCGATCGCCTCTGACGACTTCGGATCCAACGACGCGGTGGGCTCATCAAGCAATAGCACCTCGGGTTCGCACGCCAACGCGCGTGCCAGCGACAATCGTTGTTGTTGTCCTTGAGACAACTCATTCGCTGGATGCTTCAGTCGATCCTTGACTTCATCCCATAGGAACACCGCCTTCAAGGTCGTTTCTACAATACCTTGAAATTCGGATCGAGGTCGTAGTTTCAGCCGTTTTAGCCCGAATAATACATTCTCGTAAATGCTGGTGGGGAACAGACACGGTTTTTGAAAAACCATACCAATATCCTGCCGTAATCGCGGGACGTCCACCGACCCATTGCCGTTGGCGTAGATACTGTTCCCGCGATACAGAACCGACCCGGTACATCGAAAGGTGGGATGATGATCGTTCAAGCGGTTGAGCGTCCGCAGCAAGGTCGATTTGCCACTCCCTGAGGGGCCGATAATACTAGTAATCCCCGTGCTACGGATCGAGAGGTTCACGTCGGTGAGAATGGGAACCGACCCGAAGAACAGGTTCACGTTCTCCAGAACAAATGTGGTGTCAGACGAATGATCCATGAGTTATACCTCAACCCGAGAACGCGATCGGATCACATTTGCGCCTAGACTAAAACACAATACCAAACCCATTAATACCAGGGCGGCTCCCCATACCGCGTCTGTCGCTGATGGATGCAGCGCTTCTTGAGAAAGCACCAAAATATGTGTCTGCAACGTTGCGACGGGTTCATTAAATGATCTGGGAATATTGACCCCGGAGAATGCTGTCGCGGTAAACATAATTGCCGCGGTTTCGCCCGTTGCACGCGCTAACCCAAGAAGCAGCCCTGTAATCATTCCAGCAACACTCTGAGGAACGATCACGGCTCTGATAAGCTGTGCGGTGGTCATCCCGAGCGCCAACCCAGCGTCGCGGTATTGATTTGGAATCGAGTCGA
>JAZDDD010000557.1:0-5702 GCA_036679545.1 Gemmatimonadota bacterium
TTGAAGCTTTGATCGATTGCACCGTTTGGCTTGCGAGCTTCCACCCGTAACGTGGAGAGCCGCTGGCCGGCCACACCACCTGTGGGTTGTGCCGAGATGAAAAGTTGGCTGGCCGCAATGCCTATGCGAAAGTCGAATGAAAAACCGTGCGTGTCGCCAAAAATTTTCCATGGTCCTTGCAAACCGTTTTGATCGACGGCTCTTGCTTGCCAGTGATAATTCGCGCCGTCTTCAAGCCCACCCACGATGACGGTTGCGGTGTCGCCGCTCGAGACCAGAACGCTTGACGCGGTGGGTGTATTCTGGAACTTCGTATCGACGGTGCGTACTTCGACCTCGAGTCGGACAAGCTCGTTCGCATCGTTGTCCACCACGACACCGGCCAAGGCGATGGTTTGTTCATCGATGGTACCGCCCGGTGGCACTGGTGTGATGAGGTCGTTTTCGAATTGTCCCAGATATAGTGGTAGGTGTGGCGCATCCTCGATGCGTATCTGGAAGTCGGGTTCACTGACACCAAACGTCACCCAGTCGCTGAATCTCCCCGACAGATCGACGGTTCGCGCATGCCATTTGTAATCTGTGTCGTCGAGGAGATCGGCAACACGGATCATCGGCACCTCGCCCGCCGTAACGAAGTCGCTCATGTGGGTTGGAACGAATGAGAAAGGAGTGGCGGTGGTTTGAATCTCGATTTCGAGCCGTATGGAGTCCGCGGGATCAACATCGAAGACGCCCGCCTCGATAAACATTTCGTTGTTTGGAATCGTCCCTCCCTCAGGGATGGCGGTACCTTGTTGGTCGGCGAACTGATTGAGGCCTGTTGGTGTGGACGGTGGTCGTGGTGCGTAGATATTCAGCGCAAAGGCTCCGCCATCCATTGGCTGGTCCGACGTTACTTCGATGTAGAGCTGGCCAAAGTCACCAAGCCGGAGGTAGGCGACACACGCTTGGTCTGGGTTTTCCGAACACGTAGACGTTGTGAGAAGCGGCTCCTGTTCGGGATCGTCGTTATCCGCAAGGATGAGGAATGCGTCGAATTCGGACGACTCGAGCATGACGGACACCGTATCGTCCGGTTGCCCGAGTACCCGATACAGTTTTGCGAAATGGTTTTCCCAATGTGGCGCTGCACAGTCGATATCTCCGACGACGTCGGCGAATTCCGCATTACCCACGACGTCAATCACGTGACACGGCATGATATCGAACGCAACCGGCACGTTGACGTACACGTCCGGACGATCGGTTCGAGCAATGACAACCGTATCGATGTACGCCCCGACAGTGAGGATCTCCGGCGCGAGCGTGACCATGAGCGATGAGGGTGCGGTATCGGCAACCTGGTCAAGTGTTAGCCATGGACTTTCGGCGGTGATAAGCGCCGTCCACGAGACGAGGTGGTCACCCGGGTTTGTCAGAGAGATTTCGATGCTTTTGGGGCTCAGACTACCCACGGAGGCACTTTCATCGATACGGACGACGGAAAGGACTGGTGGGAGGGGATCGTTTGGAGGGACGATCAACTTATCGAGTTGACAGCTCGCCACGCCAAGGCTCATTGCGGCAAGCGCGGATGACGTTAGGCGGCGCAGGGATAATGCACGCATAAGACAGCACCTACAAAATCGGAAGCTGGCGGTCAGAATCTTCTGACACAGCATAAAGGGCGTATGACAACAGGGCCCGCGACGTGTCGGCGGTAAGTCACGAAGAGTCCGGACTGCGTTTGCCGGCATGGCCGGTGGAGGGCAGGGCGGAATGCTCGACGGAGTGCAACGACGGCGGAGACCTTCCTACATCATTATTATAATGTGTCGTGCTAACCGCAATAAGGATTCATATCCCAACTGTTTTCGCGCCCCGCAACACCAGTTGCATGGGTGCAACAGTCATGCTAAGAATCGGTGTGGCACATTCAGGATTGAGGAGATAAAGAGACTCTACAAGCGTCGGTCACGCTTTTGCGTGGCGCGGGCTTAGGTTCTCTGGCAGGCACGTGACACCTGTTCAACGGAGGTATCCAATGCGTGCAGTAATCGTGGTGCTCGGACTTGCGCTGACGAGTCCAGCCATGGGCACTCTCAATGCCCAAGAACTCAAAGCTAAAGAGTTCGAATTATTGGAGTCCACCTGGATGGAGTTCGGTGGGTCGCTCGATTTTATTATGGGTCTGATGGGTGCAAACGACGGACAGACGCAGCGTCTCATGGTCTCCGGCGGGTTGAGCACTGTGAGGACCGACGACATGAAGGACGGCCGACCGGACAAGTCCAACATTGTCGAATTTTCGTCGGGCATGATCAGCGTTATTGACCATGACGACGAGAGCTATTTCACCTATAACATTGCCGACGTGTTTGCCGGCGGCCCCTTTGCGCTCGGTGGTCAGACGCAACCCGCGCAATACGAAGAACCGGAGCAGCAAGACGCCGGCGCGGAGTACGACGTTCGCATCACCTTCGCCTCACCAGGCGGAAGCAAACCGTTGCTCGATTACCTCGCCGAACAACTATGGATGACGATAACCGCGACGCCGACGAGGGCGCCTGAGGGTATGAGTCTCGACTCCATGGCGACGTTTATCATGCTCACGGAGTCGTGGGTAGCAGAGGATTTTCCAGGGAACACCGCCATGGCGGAGATTTCGGAGGAGGCCGCCGCGCACCTCAGTAAATCCGTGGGACTCGATCGGGATGCGATGGGGCAAGCGTTTTCGCAAAACCCTCAGTTCGCAAATGCGTTTGAACAGAACCAAGAGGAACTCGAGAAGCTTCGCAACATGCCACTAGAACAACGTTCCGTGTTTGTGTCGCTACCGCCGGGTGCCGAATTCAACCCGGATTCGGCGTTGTACGGTTCGATGGGCGAATTGAAGATCGACATTGCCGGTGCGGTGGTCTCGGGTGCAAAGAACGCCATTACCGGCGGTATCGGAAGGCGGCTCGGCCGCTTCGGTCGCCGCCGCGAACCAGAGCCTGAGCCGGAACCACCCCCGGCGCCACCGACGCAGACACTCATGTTTCGTGTACACAAACTGGTGAACAATTTCGTCTTTGGATCTCTGGCGTCAGGCTGGAACACCGTGCCTAACACCTACGAGCTGAAGGAAAGCCCATTTCAACCTCGTCAGCAAAACAGGTAGTTTCAATAATGCCGTAGTTGGCTACGGTTGGTTGCCACAGAGGACACAGAGAAAAGACGGAGGACTCAGCGTTTATGATGTTGGTCCACTCGCGACCGACTCATGTACTCTGTGAGCTCTATTTTTCTCTGTGTCCTCCTGTGGCTATTCCGGCTTAGTTCGCCAGATGCACCTCTGTTGTGATGTCAATGCACTGACAGATCGTTTTGTACACGGGACATTTGTCCTGATGCATTTCGTGAACACGATCGATCGTTTCTCGATGCGTCTCATCCGCTTTGAGTGTGTAGCGGACGTGGATGCGTTTGATCACCAACACACCGTCTTCCTTTTCGACTTCTCCGGTAACGTCTGCAACGAGGTTGCCATCACTCGCCGAAATCCCACGCGCCTCCAGCGCGCCGCCTAGGGTTCCCGTGAGTCAGCCACCTGCCGCCGCCATCAGGTAGTCGAGCGTCGTGGAGTGTTCGGTCTCTGGCTCGACTCCGTAGTGCTTGGCGATGGCGCCGTGAACGCCGAAGTCTACGGGCCCGTCCTTACCGGGAAGCCACGCCAGTCGATGGGGGCCCTTTGTGCGTTCGATTTTGATATTTCCGGTGTAAACGACGTCGGACACAAGAAGCTCCTGGGTGAATTGATGATGATACCACAAAAAAACACGGTTGGCGTCCAGGCGCTAGCGACAACGCGGACCGGGGGAGTACAGGATATTATTGACAGATCGTTCAAGTATTGATATGTTCGTTGTCATGGCAGGACGACCACGAGAATTCGACAGGGGAAAGGCCTTGAAGCAAGCGATGGATCTGTTCTGGTCACAGGGCTACGAGGCCACCGGGGTGGCCGAGTTGTGCGATCACATGGGTGTTGGTCGGCAGAGTCTGTACAACACCTTCGGGGACAAGCAGGCGCTTTTTGTCGAGGCGCTAGAACACTACCGAGACGTGCAGATCGCACCGATGATCGAGGTGCTCTCGGCGCCGGGTTCCGGTCTTGCCAACGTCCATCAGGTTCTCGACATGTGGCAGGATGGAGCGGGCAAGCAGGCCAAGGCCGGGTGCCTGATGGCCAACTCCATCGCCGAATTCGGTATCCGAGAGCCCAAATTATCACGAAGGTTGCGCGCTATGTTGTGCGGCGTGGAAGATGCTTTCCGGGCGGCTCTCGAACGGGCGAGGGACGATGGCGAGCTACCGGACGCGGCCGAGCCGCGTAAACTGGCGCGACTGTTTGCGACGCTTGCACAAGGATTGGCAACGGTGGGTAGGCTGGACCCTTCGGGTATGTTCGTTCGTGATGCTGTTGAATCCATGCGGCGCTTGCTCCAGTGATTTTTTTTGTGACAAAATTTGATCGATCGTTCTATTAATGGCAAAAGCATGAAACTAGGAGACGACGGAAACATGGAGGCCTGGGTCAACTGTCGCTGACGCAAGCCATTTCTTGATTCATCCGGAACAGGAGGCACGAACATGCATAGGGTACAAGTAACCAGAACGATTCCGGTGAGTGCCGACCGCGCGTGGGAGGTCTTGGACGACTTTGGCGGTGTGTACCGCTACCATCCGGTTGTCGAACGCTCACCGATCAAGAACGGCATCGTGTCGGGGTTGGGTGCCGAACGCGTCTGTCACTTCGACAACGGTGACCAAATCACCGAACTTGTCACGAGTCACGACGCCGGTCACGAGTATACCGTTGAAATCACGGATCTCGGGAAGTTTCCGTTGAAGAAGGCGGTCGCTCGTCTTGGTGTTGAATCTGCCGGTAACCATCGAAGTGTCGTGAGTTTTGACATGTCGTTCCAGGCCAAGTTTGGGCTGCTAGGCTGGGTAATGGGAAAGACCGTCATGAAGTACCAGTTTCGGAAGATTATTACCAGCGTGCTCGCGGGTTTGGAGACACATCTGCGGACGGGTGAGGTTGTAAGCCGTCGGGAGGGTGTGGCGGCTTAGCGACCAAGAGCGGAAGCCTTGCGAGCCCGTACAGGGCAGTATGCAGCAGTACTCGCGATATCGCGAACGCTGCTGCATTTTGTTTGACGTATGGTCGCATTGTTTGGTCTCACGTTTGAACCCCGCACGGGAGAAACCGTATGAGGATGTCTGGCGCTGTGTTCTACCCTGCATGCATCCTCTGCGTGTCCACAACCGCATGCGGCGGTGATCCCAGTCGAGAGTTGGCCATCGCAACGGTTCAGGCACTCACGACCGCGCCCGACCGGGGCGCGTACGCACCTCCGGGTACACCACCGGAGCTGGGTATTGCCGGTTACGCAAAGGTTCTGTGCTCTGCCGTTTTTGTCAGCGGACGCGAGCCTGAAGAAGCTGCGCGCAATAGCGGGTTTTTCATGCTTGGTGAGGTGGATCGCGCCAAGATCACCGACATCGAAATTGATCGCGATCAACAACTCGTCCGTATGACCGTCGCGGACACGATCACACGCACTGCAAAATATTATGGCGACCAGGGGTGCGTGATTCACCCGATCGGCAGCGACAGTGTGTACTTCACACCTGTTTCTGTTCAGACGGCGTTGCCCGATGCGGCGACACAG
>JAZDDD010000558.1:0-3540 GCA_036679545.1 Gemmatimonadota bacterium
CTCAACGGCCGCGAGGGATCGCGGAAAGAAACGACGCATCTACCAAAGAGCCGGAATCGCCGAGTATTGGATCGTCGATTCGGATGCGCGGATCGTCGAGCGCTGGATGCCTAACGATGAACGGCCAGATATCGTGGATGGTTCGCTTGAGTGGGTAGGGCCAGCGGGTCAACGAGTGTCATTGGATTTTCCAACCATCTTTGGCGGGGCGCTCGGTCCCATATGATTACATTCATTCGTTTGTCCCTCACTTTCGCTCCCGTATGCCACCTTATATAAGGATTAGCCCAAACGGCCGTTTTCCGCGCGAACATTGCTCAACGCCTTCGCCTCGAGACCTCTTGCCCTCCGTCAAAAAAACCTTCTTTTCAGAGCGTTCCGACCTTGGCGTACATAACAGGGTCGGCAGCTAAAAAATTTCGCGACAGCAGTCAATCGGTACTCAAACGAAAAAGGCGACACTCTTGAGGACCCAACTCAACACACGACAGCCGGTACACACAATCACATGGGCCATGCTCGGTCTCACACTGCTCTTGGTCCCCACCACACCGACACACGCACAGGTCGACTCCACCTTGTTTCAGTCAATGAAGTACCGAAACATCGGCCCGTTCCGAGGCGGGCGGGTGACCACCGTGGCCGGTGTGCCCGGTCAGATATTCACTTACTACATGGGCGCGACCGGCGGGGGTGTATGGAAGACGACTGACGCCGGCACCACCTGGCAAAATATCTCCGACGGTTTCTTCAATACGAGCGGGATCGGCGCCATTGCGGTGGCACCGTCCGACCCTAACATCATTTACATTGGGACAGGCGAATCCCCGGTGCGGGGTGTAAAGACTTCACACGGTGACGGCGTCTACAAATCCACCGACGCGGGCGCGACATGGACCCACCTCGGGTTGGAAGCCACTCGGCACATCAGCAGAATCATCGTCGATCCAAGGGACCCGAACAGGGTTTACCTGGCCTCTCAGGGAAACCCCTGGGGACCAAACGAAGAACGCGGCATCTACCTGTCGGTGGACGGCGGTCACAATTGGGAAAAGATTCTTTTTGCAAACGAAGACGCGGGGTTCGTTGACCTCACGGTTGATGCGACCAACCCGCGATTCATGATGGCCACGTCGTGGGACTTTCGGCGCCAACCATGGGTGGTCAAAAGTGGAGGTCCCGGAAGCCGAGTTTACAAGACCACGGATGCCGGCGCCAACTGGCGTGAAATCACCACGGGACTGCCGTCGCTCAAGGGTAAAATGGGTGTGGCCATCTCGCCGGCAAACCCGCAGATCGTCTACATGGCCATCGAAGCAAAGGACGGTGAGGGCGGCGTGTATCGATCCAACGACGCGGGCGAAACCTTCAGCCAAGTGAGCGACGACGCCCGCACCTGGGCCCGGGCTTGGTACTACATGCACATCGTTGCCGACCCCAGTGACGAAGACGAAGTCTGGGTACTAAATAGCGGCGCGATGAGGTCCATCGACGGTGGTAAGACGTACACAAGAATCCCGGCCAGTCACGTGGATCACCACGCGTTGTGGATCAACCCTACCAACAGCGACATCATGATCAACGGGAACGATGGCGGCGCGTCAGTGACGTTTAACGGCGGCCAAACGTGGTCGAGTGTCATGAATCAACCCACCGCTCAGATGTATCGTGTCATCACGGACAACCAATACCCCTACCGACTTTATTCTGGCCAACAGGACGCCAGTGGCATCGTCATCGACAGCCGTACGCTCGGCGGCGGTATTGGTGTAACGCATTGGACAACGATTCGCTCAGGAGAATCGGCCACCGTCGGTCTCGATCCCGAAAATCCCAAATATGTGTACACGACTTTCTTTGCCAGTTTTTTGGGCGAGTGGAACCGGGATACCCATAACTACCGCATGATTCGGCCGTACCCGGAGCGGGTCACGGGCGAACAACCGCAAAACCTCAAGTACAGAGCCAACTGGAACGGGCCGGTCATCGTGTCGCCCCATGACCCGAGCGTCATTTACTACGGATCTCAATACGTGATGAAATCCACCAACCGTGGCACAAGTTGGGACGTTATCAGCCCGGACCTAACACGAAATGACAAGGACCACCAAGGGCCCGGCGGATACCCCATCTCCAACGAACAAATCACGGCCGAGAGTTACAACAATCTCTTCAACATCGAGGAGTCGTCTCTCGAGGAAGGTGTCATTTGGGTCGGTTCGGACGATGGACTACTTCACCTAACACGGAACGGTGGGGAAAGCTGGAACGACGTCACACCTGATGACCTGCCGGAGAGCATCATCAATGTCGTGGAGCCGTCTCCGCACGATCCTGCGACCGCCTACTTCGCGGCGGCCGGTTATAAGATGAACGACTTCACTCCATACCTGTACAAGACAAACGACTACGGAGAGTCGTGGCAGAAGATCGTCAACGGGATTCCCGGGAACACATTTGCACGATCGATTCGGGAGGACCCCGACCGCAGGGGTTTGCTGTACGCCGGCACGGAGACGGGCATGTTCATCTCCTTCGACGACGGCGGGATCTGGCAGGAGTTCCAGCTCGACTTACCCGAGGTGCCCATCACGGACCTGCGTGTACGTCAGCAGGATTTAGTTGTTGCAACCCAAGGCCGGTCTCTGTGGATTCTCGATGACCTAACACCGCTGCACCAAATCTCGGACTCTGTGGCAAACGCCGATCACTACCTATACAGGCCCCGGGACACCTACCGCAGCATCGCTCGCGGATACTACGCCGAAGGAGGTCCCGGCAAGAATCCGCCGAGCGGGCTTCAAGTTCATTATGTCCACGCGCAAGAAGTCGACTCCACCACGCCAATATCGATGGAGATTCTGGACCGGAACGGCCGGGTCGTCTTCGCCGAATCATCCGCTGACAGCGTTCCCAAGTGTGAGGCGGTTCCGCGTCCCCGGACACTAAAACGAAGTGAGGGCGCGAATGTGTGGAGTTGGAATATGCGAGTGGGTTGGTTCGCGTGTATCGACGAGATCACGGCAACGCAGCGTAATCTGAGTGCGTACCCCGCCGCACCGGGACATTATCAAGCGCGTCTCACCGTGGGCACATTCTCGCAGACGCAGGACTTCCAGATCCTGATTGACCCGAGGCTCGAGGGAGAAGCGACCAACCCGGTGGCGGAGTACGCCGAGCTGGATCGTTTGTCCGCATCGCTTCTTAACGCGGCCACCGCCATGGCACGTGGGATTAAGGAGTTGAGGCAAGTCAAACAGCAGGTTGACTTCGTCCTCGAGGTGTCTGACTCGCCTAACATCACGGAGCAAGGTGAGGCTTTGAACGAAACCGTGGATGAATGGATTGCGAAACTGCTTCAGAAGGAACTCAAGACGCAACAGAACAACTATCAACACGAGGCCCGACTCCTCATCAAGTACAAGGATCTTCTGGGCCGAATCGGCGGGGCCAATATTCCCGTGACCGATGGCGTAAAAGAGGTTACGGGGCATTACCTCCAGATCTGGAGAGACATCGAGGCGGAGTTACAAGTGATCA
>JAZDDD010000559.1:0-4558 GCA_036679545.1 Gemmatimonadota bacterium
ACATCAATCGTGCTTCAGGCCATTGCGACCGGACGACGTTACGGGTTTGACATCATGGATGTCTCCGGGTTGGCAGAGGGCACCGTTTACCCCGCGCTGCGTCGTCTTGAAGCCGCGGGGTATCTGACCGGTAGCTGGGAATCGCGCGAAGCGGCACACAAAAAGGGAAGACCGGCACGGAGGAGTTACGCACTTACCCCGGTAGGTCGACGCGCGTTGAAAACGGTCCGCGACCGATACCCCGGTCTCGTTACCTCCGTCCCTGTTTTGGGGCAGCGGTGAGCATTCGCCTAACCAAAGCCGTTCTGCGTCTATGGGCGTGCATTGTTCCCGCACGCAAGCGCAAAGATTGGCTCGACGAATGGAACGCTGAGGTGGAAGGTTTTGCGCACGAACACCGGCAAGGTGGCCACGTAAAATTGATTCGTCGTGCGTCATTGGCAGTGGCAGACGCGGTTATGGTTCGGCGACTTGCCGCCCATCAGGGCAATGTAGATGCAACACAATCCGACAGAGGTCAAACGATGTTTTTCGCAACGCTAAGAGATGACGTGCGATATTCCGTGCGGACATTGTATCGCAGCCCCGCATTTGCGGCGGCCGCGCTGATCACTATTGCGTTGGGTGTCGGTGCCAATACGGCCGTTTTCAGTGTGGTCGATGGCATTTTGTTGCGGTCCCTCGACTACCCGGAACCTGACCAACTCGTAGCCATCTGGCCTGCCCAGTGGTTTTCACCTCGCGAAGTTCGTCGTTTGCAGGAAGAATTAACGTCATACCAGAGTTTTGCGGCTTACTCGCAAGACGGTAAAACATTTAGCGACAGCGACGGTAGGGCAACATACGTCATGGGGCCATTAGTCTCCGCCGATTTCTTCGACACGTTGGGCCGTGTACCAGCCATAGGCAGGAGTTTCTCGGACGGCGAGGATGAGACCGGGGCAAATGACGTTGTCGTCATTAGCCACGACTGGTGGCAAGAGCAATTCGCCTCTGATTCGTCTGTCGTCGGAACGACTGTGACACTCAACGAGAACACACATACCATCGTCGGTGTTATGCCGCCTGAGCTAGACTTTTTGCAAAAGGATGCGCGATATGCGGTTCCACTGGCATTAACACCCGGCAGTCCAAGCTTTGACGGACGTTGGCTGCAACTTATCGGCCGGTTACGACCGGACGTTGAAGCTACGCAAGCAGCCGAAGAGTTAGGGGCGGTCGTGGCAAGATGGAAGGAACAATTCAGGTATGAAGAGAACTACGGATCCGACATCTCCGTCGCATCCTTGCGCGACGCTCTGGTTGGCCCAGTTCAAGCAAGCCTATTGCTCCTGTTTGGCGCTGTGGGACTGACACTGCTCGTGGCGGTGATCAACGTGACAAACCTATTGCTGGCGCGAGCCATAACGCGGCAACGAGAGTTCACATTGCGGATCGCGCTGGGCGCCCGCCCGGCCAGACTTGTCAGGCAGCTCCTCACCGAAGGCATGGTACTGAGCATTTTCGGGGGCGTCCTTGCATTATTGGTTGCTTGGTGGGGTGTACATGCCATCGTGACCCTGCTCCCCAGTAATACGCCTCGCTTGGACGGTATTGCGGTGGATATGCGCGTTCTCATGTTTGCCGGTGTTGTCGCCATCAGCACGGGCTTGCTTGTTAGCCTTGTACCGGCATTGCAGTACGTCGCATCCTCTGCGGGAGAATCCCTCGGGACGGGAAGTAGAGGCACAGAGAATCGCAAACGACAGCGCTTGCGATCGGCCCTTGTCGTTGGCGAAGTGACGTTCTCGGTGATCTTGTTAGTTGGGTCAGGTCTTCTGCTACGTAGCTTGTGGGGATTAAATCAACGGGAGATTGGGCTCGATGCAAACAACCTGATTGCTTTTACGGTGGTACCACCACGTAGTATCAACACAGACCCGGTCGCACTCGACGTGTATTATGAAAACCTCCTGGCCAATGTTGAGGCTTTGCCAAGTATCGAAGCGGCAGATGCTATTCATGTCAAGCCGGTATCAAATGGCGGTTGGGTCATGGGTATCACCACCGATCCCGCAGACGGCGAACAAACGGATGGATTCCAAGGCGCGTGGTGGCGGCCGGTAACGGCTGGCTACATTCGCACCGTCGGCATGCGGGTCGTGGCCGGGCGTTCCTTCGATACGACCGATGATGCAACAACAGCGCGGGTCGCGGTGGTGAATGAAACCATGGCGCGGGAGGTTTGGCCCGGGCAAGATCCGATTGGCAAACGCTTCAACATTGGATTCGAAGGTGTGGACGGTTGGATCACGGTCGTGGGTGTGACCGCCAATGTGAAACACCTCGGTGTGACGGAGGCCACGCCGGCCACTGTCTATCGTCCCTACAACCAAACATCGACGGCGTTAAGCCAACGAAACATCCTGCAGCGGACCATACTCGCGAAGACAAGAATCCAGCCCGAGATAGCCGCCGCGGAGATCGGACGCGCCACCTCAACCATTGTGGCAAACACACCATTTGTCGATCTACGGCCGATGCGTGAGGTCGTGCGCGAATCGCTTGCAGAACCACGCGCGTTGACACTTCTGCTCACAATATTCGCGGCGGTGACACTCACACTCGGAGCTGTGGGTGTTTACGGCCTGGTTGCCTATTCGGTCTCGCAGCGCATGCCCGAAATTGGAATTCGCATGGCACTCGGAGCGAAAGCCGCCGACATCCTGCGACAGGTCCTATGGCAGGGGATCAAACTCGCGGCGATCGGTGTGTTCATCGGCGTGGGTATTGCGTTCGGCCTTAGCCAGGCCTACGCATCGGTTCTGCACGACGTGAGCGCGCGAGACCCGCTGATCTTCATCGTGGTGCCTACATTGTTGCTTGTCGTCGCCGCCATCACAAGTTACATCCCCGCCCTCAAAGCCGGACGAGCGGATCCCGCTACAGCACTAAAAGTGGACTGAACCTACGCGTTGGGAAAACGCCGGTCCGCTCTATATGGATAGACGTTGACGATTTCTCCGGCCGCGTGCCGTTCTTGGATTTGGCGCCAGTAACGTGAATCGAATAACACGGAATTGTTATCGACAAAGTCACGCAACTCGGAACCTTGCAGCGACATGAAACGGATGAACTCCTCCGGAAACACGTCGCCCTGCCCTACACCGAACCACGGTTCGGCAGACATCTCATCTTCAGGCGTGGGGGCCTCGGGAAGTTTCCGGAACGTACATTCGTTCAGCAAACAGATTTCGTCGTAGTCGTAAAAAATGACCCGCCCTTGCCTGGTCACACCGAAGTTCTTGAACAGTAAGTCCCCAGGGAATAGACCCGTCGCCGCCAAATCCTGTATTGCTTGTGCATAATCACGCAGTATGCGACGTCGCGACGGCTTATCGTTTTCCCGCAAGTAAACGTCGAGTGGTTTGACACGTCGCTCAGTGTACAGATGCTTTATGGTAACGTCGTCGCCACTTACAGTGACGTTGTTGGATGCCGAACTCAGTAGCTCGTCGAGAAGGTCGCCGGTAAATCGACTTTTTGAGAAAACGAGATGTTCAAATTCTTGTGCATCAACCAAACGGCCGGCCCGATCGTGACCGAACACAAGTTTGTACCGCCGCCGTACGTCTTCAGGTGTGGTTTGCTTTGGGTGTGGAAAGTCATCACGGATGACTTTAAACACGACATCGAATCCCGGTGTGGCAAACACGAGCATCACCATGCCGGGCGTCCCCGGTGGAATCTCAAACTTCTCATCGGTGTGGGACAGATGTCGTCGGAGATTCCGGTACAATTCGGTCTTGCCGTGTCGGTTGAATCCTAACGCGCTGTGCAACTCGGCCACCGGTTTGCGGGGCATCAACGATTGGAGGAACTCGATGATATCTGCCGGTCGATCGACGTCAGCTTGGAAGTAGGACCGCGTGAAGCTAAACACCACGCTGACGTCGTCCTCGTTTACCAAAACAGTGTCCGCGAAGACTCCGTTCGGCCCATTACCAAGCGCTATGACAAGCGGCATGACTCGATTGCCACCACGCACCCGCCCAATCAAATACGCCGCCTTTCGGCGATAAAAAACAGGTTTGAGTACCTCGACCGCTTCAAATGGAACCGGCGCAGCGCCGTCTGCCCAAGCGGCATCGACACGCTCTGCGATGCGGAGTGCGTCACGATCTAGATCGTAGTAGGGTGTCTCAAAGCCGTAGTCCACGAGAAGCTCTCGAAACAGATTGTCTGTCCCGTCGATACTCGCGTACGTATGGAATGGCGTATCGCCCAGACCGGTGGGAATGCGTTGGAAGGCAAAGTCAACGAATTCGATCTCGGGGTTCACCCCGACCGTGGAGAATAGACGCCGCGTAACCGAGTTGAAGAATGTCTCCGCAACCTCAATGGCACCGGTACCCGCAATCCTCTCCGCGTATGCTCCCCTCACTCGCGCCCAGGCCGCCTCATCGTCATCGCGGGTGTTTAAGTGTGCACGCACTTCTGCCACGACACGTTTGACGACCCGACCGTAAAGATCTAGTCTGGCCCGCGCGTCGGCTTGAGCACCTGCCCAGTTCCGCTT
>JAZDDD010000056.1:0-4287 GCA_036679545.1 Gemmatimonadota bacterium
TGAACTACCGAACTCGTCGGCCCGTCCCAGCGGGTCTTGGAAGTATCCAGCGATTGCCGATTTTACGTCAGCACTTTGGCTGACGATCCACAGGACCAGGAACATTGCCATCATGGCTGTCATGAAGTCGGCAAACGCCACCTTCCAGGCACCGCCGTGGTGTCCATGGCCGGAAACCTTTTTGACCACCACGATGATGGGTTGTTCCCTCAGTTCGTCTTTAGCCACGGTTCAGTCTACTTGGTGCCCTTGCAGGCTTCTTCCATGTCGGAGAAGCTCGGCCGCATTTCGGCTGGAATGGCGCGGCGGGCGAATTCAACGACAACGATGGGGGCGAAGCCCTTTGCGAATGCCGTGACAGCGGATCGATAGAACATATAAAATTGGGATTCCGAATGGTTGCGTGATTCAATGTTTGATGCGATCGGCGCAACGAAACCGTAGGATAACAAAATCCCCAAAAACGTCCCGACCAACGCCGAAGCCACGTGTGCTCCGATCTCTTCAATGGGTCCGGCAATGCTTTGCATCGTGATGACGATGCCCAAGACGGCCGCGACGATACCGATACCCGGAAGCGCGTCACCAACTTTGTTGAGTGCGGCCACCGGGGCCGCGTCTTCGTGGTGATGGACATCGATCTCAGCATCCATCAGCATGTCAAGATCATGTGGCGGTACACTGCCCACGAGCACTAGACGTAGTGAGTCACACAAAAAAGTCGTGGGATGGTGCAGGTGGAGCAGCTTTTCGTACTTCTTGAAGAGGTCGCTCCCCTCGGGGTTTTCGATGTGGCCTTCGATCGCGACCAACCCGTCACGACGTGCGACTTGAAACAGTTCATAGAGAAGTTTTAAGCCATCGAGGTACATCGTCTCGTTGAATGGATTACCGCCCTTGAACACACCCAGGGTCTTCTTGATCGTCTTTGCGATGACTTTGCCGGGTGTCGCTATGAGAATGGTTCCGACCGATGTCCCGCCAATAACGATGTATTCAGATATCACGATCAGAACTGGTAACGGACCGCCGGCCATGGCGAATCCACCCAGAACTGAAGCCAAAACTATGATGATGCCGACGATGGCAACCAAACCAGTGCCCCTTTCTCAAAACATCCCTGTGCGTTCCCGGATTATCGGAAATGCCAGAGACGACCTTGAAGACTCAGGGGCGATATCGGCTCCATTCTTGGGGTGTGGCTGCCGATACTCCTACGGTGAGAAGATGGGTCCGATTACTGTCCGGGTCCCATGCGTTTCAGGAATCGTCGAATCCGTTCTCGGGGCGTGTGCACTCTGTTACCCAGATAGTCTCTCCGTGCTCGATCGAGTGTTGCATAAATCACGGTGGCCTTTTGCGCGGCTTCTTGGTAGACCTTTGCCGTTGCGGGTTCCAGACCATCTAAAACTTGTGACGCCTGTTCGAATGCGCCGGCCGCAAAATCAACGTAGGCTCGAAGCATACCGCGACCGCCGTGGCTTTCCACGCGTTCCGGAAAACAACCGGCCCACCACAAGGCGAGTGCCGCACAATACGCGGCTCGTTCGGCTCGTACTATTGTCCCATGGGGGAGTGATCCGATTGATGCGGCCCAACTCGTGATGGCAGGATCTCCAAGTCCAAACCGCCGTGCGGATCGGCTCGACACAAACGAGACTGGGATTGTGGCTGTGAAATCCGCGATCGTAATATCTTCCACACCTTGGTCCCGTAGTAGCGCTCGAATGGGCACGTACCACAGGAGTGGTAGGGGAAGTGCACCGGGAACGCCGGCGCGACCTCGCACGGCTTTCAACGAGATAGGTAAGTCCAGCAGTGCGTCGATCTGACCAGCTTCGAGTCTCTTTGCGGCATCTTTGGCCGACCGTGGATCTGAGACCGCGATCTCCGCGACAAGCCGCGCGAGGTCATCTCGTCTAAGCATTTGATGAATGATCGGAACAATCATTTGGCACTCCTATGTTCCGGTGGCTGCTCTATGGTTTCTCCGCATCACGCCACTCTTATTCTTGAGTATCGGAAGCAGGTTTGATACCATCATCACCATTCATATGCAGAGTTGTATCGCAGTGTTCCGCCAATCCCATCTTGGAAAACCAGAAAAAGAGGTCGAAGTGCGCCAACTGATGCATTGGATGCTGTCTATCCTTTTATCGACGGTTGTTTTGATCGGCATTAACGCCCAAGCCGCTATTGCCGTTTCGCCGGTCCAATATGATTTGTTGATCCGCAATGGCCGTGTGTTGGATGGGACGGGGAATCCGTGGTTTCGCGCCGATATTGGGATCGTTGGCGATCGGATTGTAGCGATGGGGAGGTTGTCTGCGGCAACGGCGATACGAATCGTGGATGCGGACGGTCGCACCGTCACCCCGGGGTTCATCGACATCCATTCTCATGCCGACGGGCCCGCCTATGGTGCCAGGGGTCTTCGATCGGACGATCCACGCCGTCGGGCCGCGCCCAATTTAGTGGCACAGGGAATAACGACCGTGATCGTGAATCATGACGGGCGATCGCTTTGGCCGATTGCCGATCAACTCGCCTCCTTATTAAGGAAAGGAACGGGTCTCAATGTGGCCACCCTGATCGGTCACGGTACGGTACGAGGCATGGTCATGGGCGACGACTTCCGCCGAGTCGCCACGGATATGGAGGTGGATTCCATGCGTGCGTTGGTGCGTTTGGCCATGCAGCAGGGTGCCTTCGGCATGTCATCCGGTCTCGAATACGCTCCGGGCCGATGGAGTGACACACGTGAGGTGATGGCTTTGGTGACTGAGCTTGCGCCGTACGAGGGCATCTACGTGACACACGAGCGCTCGTCCGGTGCGGATCCAATGTGGTACCTCCCAAGCTCGGACGAAACCACGACCACCTTTCTCCAGGCTGTGTCCGAAACGATTGAAATTGCGGAACGAACGGGTGTGACGTCGGTCCAGACGCACGTCAAGGCGCGTGGGGCTAACTATTGGGGGTCGAGCTACGCGGCCATTGACATGATCGAACGGGCTCGTCGCAGAGGTGTGCCGGTTTGGGCTGACCAATATCCCTACAACACAACCGGGAGTGATGGCAATACGGTTTTGATTCCAAGTTGGGCGATCCAAGGGACCGGTCCCATACCGCCGGCACAAAGGGTGCAAGAACTACTCTTGGACTCGACGACCGCGCGACGGCTTCGCGCCGACGTGGCACATGAGATACGTCGACGCGGAGATGCCGAAAATATTGTTGTGCTCGAATTCCCTAATCAGTTATTTGTTGGAAAAACTCTTGCAGAGCTGGCGAGCGAGTTGGGGATAGCACCCGTCGATGTTGCACTCACGTTGCAGACCACAGGTTTTGAAGATCGACGCGGTGGAGCTGCGTTGCGTGGTTTTTCCCTTTCTGACGTTGATGTGGAAGCGTACGCCGGGCAGCCCTGGGTGGCGACGGCAACGGATGGGTGGATTGCGCTCCCCGAAGACGGACTAACACACGTTCGTGTTTACGGCACGTTCCCACGCAAGATTGGCTATTACGCGAGAGACCGGGGTCTCCTTTCGGTGTCGGACGCCGTGCGTTCGTCTACGTCGTTACCGGCGCAGATCATTGGACTCACCGACAGAGGGCTAATACGAGTTGGAATGAAGGCGGACCTGGTAGTCATGAATCTCCAGGAACTTCGAGACAACGCCACGTTGTTTGACCCACACCGATTCCCCAGCGGAATTGACTATGTGCTGATAAACGGGCAGGTGGTTCTGGAGGACGGGCACCCCAACGGAGCATTGGCCGGTGCGGTGTTACCACCACCCAACCGTTGATGTCATCCGACGGTTTGCCTCAGCCGGGAAACGTGAACAACCGGGTAGCGGGTCCACCGAACGCCCAACAAATAATGTTCTGCTTGTCGTCAATACCGCAGGTGTTTTCGAATCCCACGTCGATTTGGACGAACCGTTCCTCGTCGTTGATCTTTATAGGTTTTGACGAGCGGAGATCGCTGTGGTTTACCAGTTGGCCACGAGTGTTGAGGCCCCAACAGTAGACGTTGCCATCGGAAACGAGCCCGCACGTGTGGCCACCTACCGGGGGGCCATCTCCCCCGACACCAACTCCGCCGCTCACGCTGATTGTGGCGAAACGTAGGTTTGTGGGTAGCACGATTGGTTCTGCAAAACATTTGAACAGTTGGTTTCCGCACGCGAAATCGGTTAAGGGGGTGGCCAATTGCATATCGGCATTGGACCCCCAGCAAACGGCTTCGTCTTCGAAGGTGAGCGCGCACGTGTGGCCACC
>JAZDDD010000560.1:0-3597 GCA_036679545.1 Gemmatimonadota bacterium
CATGCCAGGTTTGAGCGGCGAAGAGTTGTACCGTGTTCTGGAAAAAGGGCATCCACACATGACATCGCGCATCGTGTTCATGAGTGGCGATATGATGCGACCCGAAACACGTGAGTTTTTGAAACAATGTGGCTGCCCAAGTTTGCAAAAACCCTATGAACTCATAGACCTGGTGAGCATCATCGAAGACCTATGGCAGGACACATAAAAACCATGCCAACCCTGCCGCAAACATACACAACGGAAGCCAGTACCAGAGCGATATTGGAAGCACTCCCGGACGCAACGCTGCTCGTCGATGATCACGGCATTACCGTAGATTGCAACGCAAAGGCCATCGAGGTGTTGAACGAACCGGCCAGCGAGATCATCGGTTGTTCGCCCCAGGACTTTGTCCACATAGGAAATGGTCGAGACGTCGCCGTGGCAAAGTTGATTCATGCAAACCCCAACCGTCCTATCCCCTGTCGCGTACCACGAAACGCTGGCCGGCGCTACGAAGTGCGTGTCGCGCAACTTGCGGTATCCATCGTACCACTCCACTGGTTGGTCATGCTCCACGACGTGACCGATCGAGAGTTTCACGAAGCACGTCTTCGAGAGTCGCTGAAGATGGAGGCGGTCAGGTCTCTGGCTGGTCATGTTGCCAACAATTTCAACAACGCGCTCGCTGCAATCAGCGGATACCTGGAGACAAGCTCTGATCACATAACCAGTGATCCTCACGGGGCAACCATCGAGATCCAGAGTGCGCGACGCGAAGTGCGACGGGCGGCTCGTTTGGTTCGTCAGCTCCAGCGTGTTTCGGAACCAACACCCGGCAAGCGACGCCCGGTCAATCTACGGACCCTGGTTGACGACTGTGTCATCGCCGCGAGGGCCGAATGTCCGGACTCGATTTCGTTTACCACCAGTTATCATCATGAAGACGCGATTGTCCTCATTGACCAACAACAGATTGGCGACGTCCTGGCAAGTTTCATCCAAAATGCGCGCGATGCCATGCCCGACGGCGGCACCATATCCTTCGATACATCTATCGTTACCGCCGCCGCGAACGACCCCGTTCCGCTAGAGCGCTCTGGTACTGAATTCGTGCGGATCACCATCAAAGACGACGGTCGTGGCATGACGGCAGAAACCTTACCACGCATTTTCGAACCATTTTTTACGACAAAACCTCGACAGGGCGCAGGACTGGGATTGGCCGGCGTCTACGACGCTCTAAAGAGCCATGAAGGAGGTATCGCCGTCGAGAGTACACCTGGTGTTGGGACCGTTTTCGCGGTTTACCTCCCACGAAGTCATTCGAGTGCCCCGTCCCGCCCCGTACCAGCTGCACAAGGCGGCGACGAAACAATCCTCGTGGTGGACGACGAACTTTCTGTACGACGAATACTCCGAAAAGCCCTCCAACATCAGGGCTACCGCGTGTTAGAAGCGAGCGATGGCGACGAAGGACTCGACGTATACGATGAGCATCGAGGTGATGTGAACCTAGTCATCCTGGACATTATGATGCCCAAGATGTCCGGCTGGGATGTGTACGACGCCCTGCAGGAACGTGGCAACGCGCCACCGGTCATCATTCAAACCGGGTATTCGTCGCGCGAGCGAGAAGATATTGGACGGGTGGCCGAGGGATTTCTCCGCAAACCATATGATCTTACAGAATTGGTCACGACGGTGCGGGAAATACTTGACGGGGATAACGACTCGGAATAAACGTGCACCGGGTCGGCATGTGGTAGGTCGTCAGCGTGAATGACGCTTGATCCGCTCCCGTATCCAATGGTCAATCCCCAAACGGGTGACTATCCGCCTCATCATCCTGTACAACCACTGCGCGCTTGCGTCGCTCCTGACAACCACACCGCCACGTATTGACGTATCACGCACCAGACTGAGATTGCTGACCGCTTCCACTCTGTTTCCAAATGTTTCTTTTTGCAGTCCGGCACCAAACCCAAAGTTGCATTCCCTCGGACGGTTATGCGCACATAGGTCCTCGAGCATTTTTAAGAGTAAGACAGTGCCCGGGCTGTGCTTCCGCCAATCCGCGTCGTAACCCGTCTCATCAAAATAGTACACGCCACGATGCTGAAAACCGCAGGAGAACGCGATCGGCACGCCATCCACTCGCAACACGTACGACCTGAACAAGCCTCGTTCAGCAGATGTTCGGTAGTACTCTTTGTTTGTAATCGTTGCGTGCTGGCATTTGACGGCCCGTGCCTGCCAGGTCTTTGCATAGACCGTATCAACGTCTTGCAGAAACTCTTCCGCCTGATCCGGTGTTGTGAGCTTGACCACGTCATACCCGCGCGGGCATTGAGCATCAAAATCACGTTCGATCCGGCGCCACGTCTTTCGCCGACGCGTCTTAAACGAAGAAAGGTATTCGTCGTATGTCTCCGGAAGTTGAATGTAGTGGACCACCGATGCATCGTCAGCTTGCTGAACCATGCGGAATCCGTGTGGTTTTCTTTCGCACGCTTCGAAATACGTCCAAAGGTCACCCCCAACGGGCAACTCAAAAAATGAAATCGAATCAAACTCATGCGACAGGGTGCGTAGCGTACGGAAAATGTGATCCAGCCCCCACGCAGTCGGTTTGTCTTTCCGATGCACGATGTTCCCGCCATAGATTTTGAGCATCCGGAGTCGTGGCGCAGCAAGTTGAATCAATCCAAGCTTGATGCGATACGGCTGAGAGACGACGTAGAACGGTGCAACACATGCAATCTCGTTGCCGTCGTACACGACAATGAACCGCGGAACATGCCCCCCGTTGCCGTTGAGGTCGGATAGAATGAGAGCCGGGTCGTGCATGTATGTCTGATCGGCGGCGTGCTGGTGTAGAAACCCCTCCCATTCAGCACGAATCTCCTCAAATGCGGAAACGGAGCGAAGGACTTCAACCCTAGCTTCGCCCCTCACACCATCGCCAAGTGGAGCCGAAGACTCCCCAACAGCAAGGGAAATAGGATTGTTCTGTGCCTCGATCACCTGATTCTCCCCGATCGATTCATGACGCTGCAGGTCAATGAAGCAAACCGTATGCCGAGACCGTGGGTCGGAATCCGTAGTGTGGCCGGAGCCATGGCCATCAAGCACACGGCCTCTAGATGACGGCTTATAGATACCGGCTTATAGATAACGGCTTATAGATAAAGGAAAGGCAAATGACTCGACCGCGGGATTTTGGTCGGGGATCGACTGACAGTGTGTTCTGTTTTTAGCCGATTCGGTACATTTTCGGCACTGGCCGCCTCGGCAGAGCAAAGAATACGTCAACCCGCCTGGCCGCCACTCCCATCTTGATGGCCTACGGCCGTGGAGCGTCTTTAACTGCGCACAAACTCGAGACATCGCGGCGATACATGCACCTCGACAGCGGCGAGCAATCGGTCCAGGACCTGCCCGATTGCTTCCTGCCGCACGGGTTTGGCAAGGAAGTCGTCCATGCCCGCCTCAATGCACCGGCGACGATCCTCCTCCATGGCGTTGGCCGTCAAGGCAACAGTGGGGGTGCGACCGTCAAGACTTCCGAACATACGCAGAGCAGCGGTTGCCTCCAATCCGTCCATGTCCGGC
>JAZDDD010000561.1:0-2049 GCA_036679545.1 Gemmatimonadota bacterium
GCAACCACCAACGGTGTTGCGGGCGCGGCCCTTGTGACCGTCAATCAGAACGCGGCAAGTATTTCAGTGACACCGTCCGCGGTTGCACTGAATCCGGGCGGAGTTACCGAACTCACGGCTTCTGTGTTGGATCAGA
This sequence comes from Gemmatimonadota bacterium, assembly GCA_036679545.1. Classification (GTDB taxonomy): domain Bacteria; phylum Gemmatimonadota; class Gemmatimonadetes; order Gemmatimonadales; family GWC2-71-9; genus JAZDDC01. Next base: position 137 of record JAZDDD010000561.1, read on the forward strand.
ATGGCCAGTCTATTTCCGGCGCGGTTGTCAATTGGACATCACTGGGTCCTGTGGCCTCCGTGATAAGCACGGGTCCCACAACGGCAAACGTGACCGGGTCCACTACCGCAACCGGCACCGCTCAAATCGTGGGAACCTTCGGTACGTTGGCTGACACGGCCACCGTGACCGTGCTTGCGCCTCCGATCGTCACGGTAACAACTGAGCCGGTGGGCACCTCCGATACGCTCACATCGATCGGGGATACACTGAGACTGGTGGCAGCCGCCACGGACACGGCGGGCAACCCGGTGACCGGACTGACCTTCACTTGGCAATCCAGCATCCCGGCGTTCGCCACGGTCACCCCTATTGGACCAGATCGGGCCATCGTCATAGCCCGCAGCAACGGATCGGTCGTTGTCACCGCCGTAACGATCGGCAATGCCTCGGGAACGGCGTCCGTCACAGTACAGCAAGTGCCGACGATTGTGACGGTAACACCGGCATCGAATACGCTGGTCTCGTTGGGTGCGACCGTATCGTTGAGTGGTGTTGCGTTGGATGCACGGGGGAACGCCATTCCGGCGGTATGGTCATCGTCCAATCCGGCGATTGCCACTGTGGACGGATCTGGCACTGTGACGGCGGTCGGCAATGGCACCACCACGATTACGCTTAACGCACTGGGCGTCACAGCAAACGCAACCGTCACTGTACAACAAACACCCGCCGCCGTACTGGTCACACCGCCGTCGGCCACCACCGCAGCAATCGGTGATACACTGGTACTCACGGCACGCGCGGTCGATGCGCTCGCCAATACGGTTCCCGGCGTGGTTGCTACATGGTTGTCCAGCAACCCCGCAGCCGTCTCGGTGGTTAGTACGTCAGACACGTCAGCGACGGTGACCGCGTTGGCTGTGGCGACCGTTAGCGTGAGTGCAACGATGGGTCCGGCAACCGGTGTGGCGACGATCGGTGTGGGACAAGTGCCGAATGCCGCAGCCTCGGTCGCTACGGTCCCGTCAGCAGCGGCAGCAGGTGTACCATCCAACATCGTCATTCAAAGTCGCGACGTTGCCGGCACGGACCTGACTGCCGGTGGGGCCATTGTGACCGTCACGGTCACGGGTGCCAATCCGGTCGGATCACTTGTCGTGACGGACAGCGCCAACGGACGTTACGGTGCGCAGTACACGCCGACGGCATTGGGAACCGACAACATCACGATAGCGCTGAACGGCGCACCCATTGGCGGAAGCCCGTTCACAACAATCGTCAATCCCGGTGCTGCAAGCGCGGCGACATCAACCGCCACGGTACCCGCTGGTATAGCCGGCTCGACCACGGTCATCGGTCTGCAGGCCAGAGACGCATTCGGACATCCCCTTACGACGGGCGGTCTTGTCGTTGGCGCGTCGTTACCAGCGGGCAGTGTAAACGCCGGAACCACGATGTCCGTGACCGACAACGGCAATGGCACGTACAACGCATCATACATACCGACTTTATCCGGTGCGGACAGCATACGGCTCACGATTGATGGCGTGCCCCTCGCGGGGAGCCCGTTCCCGAGTATCGTGGCCCCGGGCCCAGTCAACGCATCAACCACCACCGCGCTCGTACCGGGACAAACAACCGCCGGTCTGATAGCGACGATCGTCGTGCAGGGACGTGATAGTAACGGGAACACGGTAGCCGTTGGGGGTGCAACCGTGGTTGGAACTACGTTGAACGGTTCGGCAATCGCTGGCACACAACCCTTTGCCATTGTCGTGGATGCGGGTGGCGTGAGCGGTGCAAACTCCACCGTTTCATTCAACCCGGACGCTACGACCTTCCCACCGTTTGTCGAAGCCGGCACACCCGTCCAGTTACGTGTGCAGGCAAAAGACGTGAACGGAAACGATGTCACCACCGGTGGTGCGCTG
>JAZDDD010000562.1:0-6705 GCA_036679545.1 Gemmatimonadota bacterium
CGGTACCGCTCGGTAAACCCGTGATGCGCATCATCTCAAACCCGTAGCCATGGCCGCGCGCGATGCATTGCAGCACGAGTGCGGCATTGTAGCTAAGCGGTTGGTCCACGTGTGCCTCCGGTGGGTTGCTAGAATTGAATCTACATAGAGTATATGGTCGTGTCTACATAGATATGCGAGTCGTTTGGCACAGCACTGGAAGAAGTGCGGGACTTTTGGAGGGGTTATGGGGCGGGTCTAAAGATCAGGAGGCAACCAATCGGCCCAATGACCGTCGCAGCGGGCTACCGTCTGATTGCGCAAAAATACCCGGACGCGGTCTCCGTCATCGTCCCACTGGCCCACTCGCCAAGCAGGGTGTCCGCCGAAACGTAGCGTACACGGAGCACCGTGTATCCGCCATCAAAACGCATGACATTTCGTACATTCCCGTCCGTGCCCAAACGGACAACAAGCGATCGAGCGTCTCCGGCAGGCGTGTTTGCCTGCACCATGAGCGCCCCGGGTTGCCCGGGGTCGTCAGACTCCGCATGCCCCAGAGGCAAGGCACCGACTGCCGACACATCGATGTCAGACATACCGTAGTATGGAACTACGACATTGCTTCTGAATGTTCCCGCCGTTTCGGCCATCATTCGCATCTCATCAATGTTTGCACGAAATGTTATCACGCCGCTTGCAGTGTTCCCGTTTTGCTCCCCGCCGGTGGCGGTCATGACCAACGTGAAATCGCCAGCGAGTCGCGCAATCTCATCCGTGCGTAATGCGGCTCCCGCATCAAACGTTACGCAGTCTTCGGGACTGACCTGGCGGGTGCGATTGCCACACGCCCCCGTCCCAAGAAACACCGCAGCCGCACACGCAACCCGTATACTCTTCACATAGTAGGTCAACGTTGTATCACCCTCTCGATTACGCCGTTGGGGCCAACGACAAAGATGGGCCCGCGACGGATATCATCGACGAGCGGAATACCAAGGGATAAACCAGCCCGCGCCGAGCGAGCGGGACCGGTGCCTGGCAACGTGTAAGCATCTGCCGCGTTCGAATTCACTATGTAGCCTAAATCGGCCAGCGATTCAACGGTCACCACACTCAGCGGATTCGTTGCATCCACAAAGCCGGTCATGGCCTCGGTCTCAAAAATAGACTCGCGCCAATGTGAATCACGTGTGCCCTGAGCACCCTGGGTATTCTCAACCGGCACCTTGGATCCACTGGTGAAAACCGTGCCACCAACCCCATCGAAGGCTGCGATTGCTAACGGTCCGTTGAAGTGTGTATCCGCCCCCGGGCTGGTGGGCAACGACGGGTTCATCAGGAAGCCCAAACCATTCCACAAGGTGCCAATACCGAGCACGTGGCCAATTTCGTGAAGCACCACGGCCTCAAGCCTTCCGGAAGCCTCAAGGCTCGGGAGGTCGTCAGTGTCAAACCGCATGACGCCGACAATTGTCAGAAGACCCGCGCTGCGCATAACGCAGGGTCCCGCACTGCCAAGGACATTTCCCGGTCCATCGATTTCTTCTAAACGAACGAAGATGCGGACATCGTCGATGACGTCGTTGATGGCGGGATGCGGCACACCACAGGCGGCGGAGTCCAGGGGATTGGTGACGAATGATTCATCGACTAAGTCACCAATAATCAGTTGTTGCCATCGAGCGGCGGCATCGTCGAGTGCCTGGGCAATGGCCGGACCACCGGCGCCCAGTCGCACGATCTCTATATCGAATATCGAAGCCAAACCGCTCGCAGTGAATGTTAACGGCGTTACACCGGCCACCACAGCATCAACTGTATTGGCGCCTTCGGCGGGCCCCAACGTCCAAACACCGGCAGTCGCAATACCCGCTGCGTCCGATGTCGCGGGCGACCCGGTGATAGACCCTCCGCCAGACGTGACCGTGAACGTCACAGACTGACCGGATATCGGATTGCCAAACTGGTCCTCGACGCGCACCGATAGTGCTCCCGGAAGCGGCTGCCCGATGGCACCGAATTGTGCGTCCCCCGCAGCGGCAACCAGCGCTGCGGATACGTCGGGGGTTCCGTCTGAGGTAAACGTTACATTGTCGAGGTTTCCGGCGGTCGCCGTAAGAGAGTTGGGCCCCGCCATGGTACCTGCGGTCCATTGGACACTTGCCAATCCGTTCGCGTCGGTATTTACCTGCTGCGCGCTCACTGAACCGCCGCCAGCCGCCACGGCAAACGAAACGGAAACGCCAGAAACAGGTAACGCCAATCCATCCGTCACAAGAACCTGCGGATTAACCGGAACCGGGGTACCGACAGTCGTCGTTTGACTGTCACCAACCGAAACGCTAAGAGCGACCGGCCCCGGCACGCCAGACGCATTAAACGTTGTCGTAACCGTGCCGGCTGTAGCCACAAGAGTGTTGCTACCGGGCGCACCGCCTAACGTCCAACTGCCCGCATCTGCGACACCATCAACACTTGTGGTGGTCGTGGATTGCATGACCGTGCCTCCGCCGGACCCGATGGCAAAGGCCACGTCTGTATTCGGGATGACGTTGGCAAATTGGTCCGTCACGCGAACGGTGGGGGCCACTGCAACCGGGAGACCGGCAGTGATTGTCTGCCCATCGCCATCGAGCTTTTCGACAACGGCCGGAGGACCCACAATACCTCTGGCGATAAACGGAATCCGTTCCGGCGCCAACGTAGCACTTGCATTCACGACGTTTTGGCCAATTTCCGTTCCCAACACCCAGCTCGTGACCGCAGCAATACCTTCGGCGTTGCTTGTGGCTTCCGCGCCGGTGAGGGTGCCACCACCGCCCGTTATGATGAACGTGATCACCGCACCCGGAATCGGTTCGCCATTGGCGGAGAGGGCTCGCACCGACGGGGGAACGGGAACCGCCGTTCCGGCGAATATCTCCTGGTTGTTACCGCCCACCAACTCAATCTGAGCAAGATCGTCGGGACCGAGGGCGCCACCGCAACTTCCTACAGCGACAAGCCCCAGGAGCGGCAGGCTATTGCGAAAGGCCGTCAACCAGCCACCATGGTATTTGAACCCAGAAAAAGTGTTTCGAGATGACATGTGGATCGGGTCCTCACGTTTCGAAAGTTCATGGCGTGGCACTTAAGACCAACCGAACAAGCACCGGCCAGCTCTGCCTCAGAGTATAATGGACGTCGGCGTCCGCCCGCACAATTCAGACGGGATTCATAAGATAATCGCCGCGCGGGTCATCCACCCGCTGTGACTCGAAACACCAGCGGGTCCAAACCCAACAGTGCCCACTCGTAGCGCCCTTCGGTTTGATACCGCCGGGGGAGCGGCCTCCGATCAGACACCCCGTCCGGTGCTCCCGCCCCCTGTCCCGGTCCCCACATTCAGATGAGCCCATATGACACGAGAATACTGAAAGAGCTGCGGCACGAGGACGAGATGAACAGCGACGGCGAGTAATAAAACGCGCCCCATGCCGATTCTGGGACCGAGCCACAGGGACAACACCAGTGCAACGGCGGCGAACTCCAAAACACCGACCGCATAGCTGACGAACATTGCGCCTTGAAAGAATCCCTCCTCACGCATGAAGCGATGCCCACACACGGAACACCTGTCATTCATGGTCAGCAGACTCTGAAACATGGCACCCCGTAAACATAGAGGGCATCGTTTCGCCCATATGGCAAACGAACGGCGCCACCACTTCATGATGGCTGACACGGACGATGCCTGCAGGACGCTCGGCGCTCAGCATATTTATCGCAAAATCGATTCACTGTCGCGAAGCCTTCCCTATTCATTATTAATGACGGAGTACGCGATCAACAGTTGTGGGACAAGCCCGCTCCACGTCCCCCAACGACCGGCATCCCGCCCATCTCCAGGTCGAACAGCGTACTGACTATGGCGTACCGCGCCTAGCGTTTCCATGTCCCGGTCAGTATGACGACCCAATTCGAAAAGTTGAAGACGCGCAGCTGACATATTGCGGCCGTTGCACGTTACCCTATCGCTCAGTCGAAGGTACCTTGGATGACTTCTCGGACCAGCAATCCTCGATAAGGCAGGACAATGAAGCGACTACTCCACATGACGACCGTCATCGTGCTGATCACGATGCCAATTGCGGCGTGCAGCAATGCTCAAGCGGACACGACACCGTCCCCACAAGAACAAAGCAGAACCGGGGCTAAGGGCGGCAACGGGGAAGATGGCCCAAAGCCATACTCCGAGGTCATCACCGATGACGCAGTCACGCAGGACGGCATGTTCAAAGTTCATCGCATCGATGACAAGCTTTTCTTCGAGATTCCGGCAACGGAACTCGACCGAGAAATGCTGTTGATTGGCCGGCCGGTCGAATCGACGTTGCAGAATCCTGGCAGTTTCTTTGGCGGAGGCGCACGTCTTTTCGTCCAGTGGGAACGTCGCGGTAATCGAATCGTACTGCGCCAAAAAGAGCACGACATCACTGCCGATTCGACAACGGCCATCTGGGCTCAGGTTAAGGGATTTCGGAATGGACCTGTGCTCTCTAGCCTAGACGTCGAGGCCTACGGCCCGGACAGCGCCGCCGTAGTGGACGTCTCCGATCTGTTTCTGTCTAACATCCCCGAACTTCGCCCACTGGAGGGAATCAATCGAGGACGCAGCTGGATCGAGCAGACGTGGGCATTTTCAACCGCTGTCAATGTGGAGGTGACCCAATCGGGGCAGGCACGACCGCCGAGTGGGCCAACTACCGGTCCCCAATTCCCCGGCGCGCCCAGGCGGACACCGACATCGCACACGGCGCGCGTGTTCTTCAGCATGGCCAGACTTCCCGATGAGCCGATGATGCCACGCTGGCACGACCAACGGGTTGGATTCATTTCGAGTCGTTCGTGGGATTTCTCACGACCCGACAATCGTCTGGAACAAGTTCGTTTCATTCACCGATTCAAACTCGAAAAGCAAAATCCCAACGCCGCGGTGTCAGACCCGGTGGAACCGATCGTGTATTGGATTGATCCCGCAACACCGGATTGGCTCAAGCCTTGGGTACAGGTCGGCGTCGATAAGTGGCAAGAGGCATTTGAAGCTGCGGGTTTCAGTAACGCCATTTTCGGCCGGATCGCGCCAACACCTGAAGAAGACCCGGACTTCTCACTGTTTGATGCACGCCATTCGGTTATCTACTGGCGACCGTCGACCGTTCCCAACGCCACCGGCGGCCAGACTGTCGATCCGCGCTCAGGACAAATCCTGAAGGGCGAGGTCAACATGTACCACAATATCATGCAACTTCAGAAGGCGTGGTATTTCATTCAGGTGGGTGCCCTGGATCCGCGTGCGCAGTCGTTACCAATGCCAGATTCGTTGATGGGTCGGTTGGTGGAGTACGTGGTCACACACGAGATAGGGCATTCGATTGGATTTCCACACAACATGAAGGCATCGGCAATGTATCCGGCCGATTCAGTGCGCAGCCGTTCTTTCCTGGAGCGCATGGGTGGAAGCCACGTTGCCACTCTAATGGATTACTCACGATTCAACTATGTCGCCCAGCCGGAAGACAGCATTCCGTTGGACATGTTGATCCCAAAAGTCGGGCCGTATGACATCTTCGCGGTCAGGTGGGGTTATTCGCCCATCCCCGGTGCCCGTACACCGGACGAAGAGAGACCGACATTGGACAGGTGGGCGCGTGAACAAGATGAGTTCCCGTGGCTTCGGTTCTCCACTCCAGATGCCGAGGGCGATCCTGAAAATCTCACCGAGGCCGTTGGGGACGCCGATGCGGTACAGTCAACCACGTACGGGATGATGAATCTCCAACGTGTGATGGACATGTTGCTGCGTGTGACCGAGAAACCCGGCGAGAACTACGACGAGTTGGAGTATCTATATGGACAGGCCGTCAACCAGTGGGGCCGCTACATGGGACACGTTGCTGCGATCATCGGGGGTGCGTACACACAAGAGCGGTATGGCACGGGACCGCGGTTCACACCTCTCGAGAAAGCTCGTCACAGGGAGGCCGTGCAATACTTGAATGCGAACGCCTTCCACGTACCGGATATGTTCCTCGATGAGGACATCCTGCGGCGGATCGAAAACGAAGGTGTCGTGTCGCGATTCCGAACCCAACAGAACAGGGTCATCGGGAACCTCCTGAACCAAGCAAGGCTGGAACGCTTGGTTGAATTCGAAGCGTTGGCAGACGACCCGGACGACATCTATACGCTCGCCGATCTCTTCAGCGATCTACGAGCCGGTGTGTGGGGTGAACTGGACGAGCGCAACGTTATCGTCGGTGTGTATCGAAGGAACGTCCAACGCGCTTTCCTGGAAGCAACGGACCGACGGTTGCATCCAACGCAACAGGAACTCAATCGACGGGGCACACCGTTCCGGCCTGCTATGACACCGCCGTGGGGATCGGACGTGCGCGCGGCGCTGCGGGCGGCGTTGCAGGACTTGGACACACAGGCCGAACGGGCCATCCCCCGAGCCGGAAACGCGATGACCAGGATTCACCTGCGTGATGTCCGCATGGAAATCGAGAGGATTCTCTCAGTGGAGCGTTAACGGCCTTGCGGTAAAGCGGTAGTCGCCTGCCTAACGAGTCCATGCAGACGGCCGGGCACGTCCGTTTTCAAAGGAAGCGATTGGTTTGTGCGCGCCGCAGGCGCGCTGGAACGGCCAAGAGGCGCGGGCGACTCTGAGGAGTCGCCCGC
>JAZDDD010000563.1:0-3896 GCA_036679545.1 Gemmatimonadota bacterium
CTTCTCTTGGATCACGCTGCGCCGATTCATCAAGCCGTCTGTGCCGAAGTGGGTGAAGAGGTTGCGCACGGTGTCGCGTACGCGACGGACGCTGGCTGGTTTCAGAGCCTGGAACTCGACTGCCTCATATTTGGTCCCGGTAGCATCAATGTCGCGCACAAGCCAAACGAGGCAGTACCGCACGAAGAGTTGCTACGAGGCAAAGAGCATGTCGAACATTTGGTGCGAAAGTTTTGTGTGGCTGATGCCTGACATCCAACGATGATCCAACCCCACATCATTGAGGCAGACCTGACATGGGTTGATGGCCGCTTCGCGTCCGGAATAAAAATCCAAGTGGGTGAAAACGGTCGCATAACCGATGTGGGCGCTCTTCCAGATCCGCCAACAGTCCGTCTCACGGGTCACGCCGTCATTCCCGGCTTGGTCAACGCCCATTCACACGCCTTCCAGCGCGGGCTCCGGGGCAAAGGGGAGCAATTCCCCGACGGATCCGGCAGCTTTTGGTCCTGGCGAGAAGCCATGTACGAATTGGTCGCGTCGCTCGACACTCACCGATTTGATGAATTGTGCGAACAGGCGTTTCGGGAAATGCTTGCCGCCGGTATCACCACGGTCGGCGAGTTCGAACAGGCGTTTCGGGAAATGCTTGCCGCCGGTATCACCACGGTCGGCGAGTTTCACTACATGCACCACTCCAGCGAGCAACACGACTTTCTTTTTGACAAACGCATCCTCGACGCCGCCAATCGCGCCGGGATTCGCATCACATTGCTCAATGCATTTTATCAAACCGGTGGCATAAATCGGCCACTCCTCAAAACGCAACACCGCTTCGAAACGTCTGACTTGGACAAGTACTGGGCGCACATGTCTGACCTCGAAGCATACGTGCAGAAGGACACCCAATCACTTGGCGTCGTCGCGCATAGCATCCGTGCGGTACCCATTGAGGCCGTGTGTTTACTTCATGACGAAGCCGTACAACGTCAGCTACCGTTTCATATGCACGTCGAGGAGCAGCGCCAGGAGATTGAAGAGTGTGTGAGGGAGTACGGTCACAGACCGATGGCCCTCCTCACTCGTAAAACGGGGATCCAAGGAAACTTCGCAGCCGTACACTGTACGCATTCCCAGCCGGGCGACATCGACGAGTTTGTTGCCGCCGGCGGCCGCGTCGTGGTCTGCCCACTCACGGAAGCCAACCTTGGTGACGGCATTCCCCACCACGCGTTGTTCATCGACGCAAAACAATTGAGTTTGGGCACCGATTCCAATGCACGTATCTCGATGATTGAGGAAATGCGGTGGTTGGAATACGGCCAGCGGTTGTCACGTGAAATGCGCGGTGCGCTCTGTGATGCGAATGGAGAATCGGCAACGCAACTGTTCGAGATTGCCACGACCGGCGGAGCCGCAGCCCTGGGCATCGACGCAGGGGTGATCAGACAGGGAGCCTACGCGGACTTCGTAGCGATTGACACCACACACCCAACGTTAACCCACGTCGATGAAAGCACGTTGTTGCCGGCCTTGGTCTTTGGTTCAGGGAACGAAGCTATCAGCGACGTTTGTGTTGGCGGTCAATGGCTCGGTATTCGCCATCCCTGAGGATCAGGACCGCTTAGCCGATATGACAAAAATCGGTTCCTTGGGTACATCGCCATGTGACCCCTCAGTTCCAGTCTCCACACCCGCAATCAAATCGATGATGTCCATGCCTTCGACCACCTCGGCAAAAACGGCGTAACCAAAATCGCGGATCCCATGATCCAACGCATCGTTGTCACTGAGGTTCACAAAAAACTGCGACGTTGCACTATTGATATCTTGAGTACGTGCCATCGACAGCGTGCCACGGAGGTTCTGCAAACCGTTGTCTGCTTCGTTTGTGATGGGGTCGCGTGTGTCTTTTTGCTTCATGTCTTTGGTGAACCCACCACCTTGGATCACAAACCCGGAAATCACTCGATGAAAAATCGTCCCGTCATAGTGTCCATCGTCCACGTACGTCAAAAAGTTATCAACGGTGACCGGCGCCTTTTCCGTGTACAGATCAATTTTGACGTTCCCCTTCGTCGTTTCAAACGTGACCATCTGGGCTCTCCCAACCTATCTTTGCGTGAGAAGGACAAGTACTAACGATCCACAGCAACATTACTTGGTTGCGGTAATCGTTCTCGGAACACGAATATTCTCCACGAGCTGTTGCACTTCAATGGGCGGCGGGGCCGTGAACCGAGAAACCACGGTGGCCACCGCAAAATTTAACATCATACCCAAGGCTCCAATGCCTTCGGGCGAAATACCCCACCACCAATGTTCGGCCGTGTTGAGTTCGGGACTCACAAACTTGAAGTATACGATATACCCGGCGGTAAACAGCAACCCCACAATCATACCGGAAATCGCACCTTCCCGATTCATGCGTTTCCAGAAAATCCCCATGAGGATAGCCGGGAAAAAGGACGATGCTGCCAGACCAAACGCAAAGGCCACCACCTGTGCTACAAAACCCGGCGGGTTGATGCCAAAGTAACCCGCAATGATGACCGCCACGCCAGCCGCCACCCGCGCCGCCAGCAACTCACCGCGTTCGGTGATGTTGGGTTTGATTCCCTTCTTGAGGAGATCGTGGGCAACGGCGGTGGATATGACGAGTAAAAGCCCCGCGGCCGTAGAGAGCGCCGCGGCAAGACCACCGGCCGCGACCAACCCCACAACCCAATTCGGTAAGCCGGCGATTTCTGGATTCGCCAGCACCATGATGTCACGATCGATGGTCAATTCGTTTTCCGGGATGCCATCAACCGAAGTTGTGACGCCGGTATACTGGATGGTGCCGTCTCCGTTCCGATCGTCGAACGTGATGAGTCCGGTGGCTTCCCAATTCGAAAACCACTCCGGTACGTTTTCATACGGGGTGTTCGAAACGGTATCCAATAAGTTGGTCCGAGCAAACGCCGCAACGGCCGGAGCTGTTGTGTAAAGAAGCGCAATGAAGATGAGTGCCCAACCGGCCGATATACGAGCTGCCGCCACCTTCGGTACGGTGTAAAAACGTACGATGACGTGAGGCAAACCCGCCGTACCCACCATCAACGCCGCCGTGATGGCAAAAACATCTATCGTAGACTTGCTGCCATCCGTGTACGCATCAAAGCCGAGCTGCGTATTGAGGCCGTCGAGACGATCCAGAAGGTACGTTCCTGAACCATCCGCGAGTGTGTCACCAAAGCCAAGTTGCGGCACGACGTTTCCGGTCATGACAATCGAAATGAAGATGGCAGGAACGAGATAGGCGAAAATCAGCACACAGTATTGCGCCACCTGGGTGTACGTGATGCCTTTCATTCCGCCCAGTACCGCATAGAAGAACACGATACCCATGCCGATCATAACGCCTACGGCAATGTCAACATCGAGGAACCGGGAGAACACGATACCCACGCCTCGCATCTGACCAGCCACATACGTAAAGGAGATAAAAATGGCGCATACGACAGCAACGACACGCGCGACCTGGGAGTAGTACCGATCACCCACAAAATCCGGCACCGTGAATTTCCCAAACTTTCGCAGATACGGTGCCAACAGAAGGGCAAGTAATACGTATCCGCCCGTCCATCCCATCAAGTAAACTGATCCGTCACGCCCCATGAACGAGATCAGTCCTGCCATCCCAATGAACGAAGCCGCACTCATCCAATCGGCCGCGGTCGCCATTCCATTCAGCACAGGTGGCACGCGTGCGCCCGCTACGTAGAACTCGCCTGTGGTACGCGCACGCGACCATATTGCCACGCCGATATATACAGCGAACGATATTCCAACCATGACGAAGGTCCACGCTTGTACGCTCACGAGTCGCCCTCGTCATCCTCGTGCACACCGTA
>JAZDDD010000564.1:0-12503 GCA_036679545.1 Gemmatimonadota bacterium
CGCTACGTAGAACTCGCCTGTGGTACGCGCACGCGACCATATTGCCACGCCGATATATACCGCGAACGATATTCCAACCATGATGAAGGTCCACGCTTGTACGCTCACGAGTCGCCCTCGTCATCCTCGTGCACACCGTACGCTCGATCGAGACGATTCATAAGGATCACATATGTAAAGATCAGTATCACGAAAACATAGATGGATCCTTGTTGCGCAAACCAAAACCCGACTTTGAAACCACCGATCCGAATTCGATCCAGCTGCTCGACGAACAGGATGCCAAAACCGTATGACACCAAGAACCACACCCCGAGAAGCACACCGAGATACCGTAGGTTCGTCTTCCAGTACTCAACACGTTTATGTTCTTGCATCACGGGCACCCAAGAAAACCGAGTTGGAAGAAAAGGAGTTTTATGTGCAAGGACGAGGCCGTCGTGTGCTGTCGATGACCCACCTCTCCCAGCCGACTGCATTATAGTTTTGTCGGCCGTCCGCGCCAGCGAACGTGCCCCAGGTAGCAGGCTAGCCGCAACTCCTAGAAGACCGTATTGTTTCGGCGTTCAAACGCCACGGTCATCGCGTGCCGTGATTGAGGCCCTCACCGCTCGGAAGTACACGGCATGACTCACGTAACGTTGTCCAAGCGCGGGTTCGGAGAAACCGCCAGGCAAGACGCATGGTGGCTCCAACCGACAACCGTCTTTGTGCTGCTCAGCGGATTTATCGGTTACATGACCTGGGCCGCTTTTCAGGGTCAGTATTACCACTTCGGACCGTATCTCTCGCCACTCTACTCGCCGGAAATTTTCGGTGAATCTCATCACAGTTGGTTTGGGCCCAAACCGGGAGTTTGGCCAACCTGGTTGCCCTGGTCCCCGGCTTTTCTCATTCTCTGGGCACCTGGGGGTTTCCGATTCACATGTTATTACTATCGAGGCGCCTATTACAAAGCCTTTTGGAGTGATCCGCCCTCATGCACCGTGGGCGAACCGCGTAAGTCATACCGAGGGGAAAACTCCTTCCCACTGATTCTACAGAACGTCCATCGATACTTCCTCTACTTTGCACTCGTGTTTCTCGTATTTCTCACTTGGGATGCCTGGAAGGCTCTTTGGTTTGACGATCCCGTCACCGGAACGACCCAGTTCGGGATTGGTGTTGGCACGTTGGTCCTGACACTGAACGTCGTGTTCCTCGGTTCGTACACCCTCGGATGCCACTCACTCCGTCACCTGATCGGTGGCCGGCTCAATCTGCTCTCCAAGTCACCCGCGCGATCCCTCGGTTACCGCTGCGCGAGCTGTCTCAATCGTCGCCACATGTTGTGGGCCTGGACAAGCCTGACCTGGGTGACGTTCTCGGATGTCTACATCCGTCTTTGCGCCATGGGTATCTGGACGGACTGGAGAATTCTGTAATGGCCGAGTATGAGACACATGAGTACGACGTGATTGTCGTGGGTGCGGGTGGCGCCGGTCTCCGGGCCGCCATCGCTGCTTCCGATGAAGGTGCGTCCGTCGGCCTTATCTGCAAATCGTTGTTGGGAAAGGCCCACACCGTCATGGCTGAAGGCGGGGTCGCCGCCGCCATGGCAAATGTAGATGATCGCGACTCGTGGCGTGTCCATTTTGCTGACACGATGCGTGGTGGCCAGTACTTGAACAACTGGCGTATGGCGCAGCTCCACGCCCAACAGGCACCCGATCGCGTACGCGAATTAGAAGCATGGGGTGCGCTGTTCGACCGAACCAAAGACGGCCGAATTCTCCAACGAAATTTTGGCGGACACGCATACCCCAGACTTGCCCATGTGGGAGATCGTACCGGTCTGGAAATGATCCGCACACTCCAAGACCACGGCGTGCATCAGGGATTGTCGGTGCATATGGAGTGTACAATCACGCAACTGATCAAGGACGGATCTCGCGTCACCGGCGCGTTCGCGTATGACCGTGAGCGAGGCAGATTCCGTGTCTTTCGCGCCGGCGCCATCATTCTTGCAACCGGTGGAATCGGGCGGGCATTTCAGATCACGAGTAACAGCTGGGAATACACCGGGGACGGACATTCGCTCGCGTACCACGCCGGCGCCGATCTTGTGGACATGGAGTTTGTCCAGTTTCACCCGACCGGCATGGTGTGGCCGCCAAGTGTGAAGGGAATTCTCGTGACGGAAGGTGTCCGAGGCGAGGGCGGTGTGCTCAAAAATAAGGACGGTCACCGGTTCATGTTTGATGATATTCCGCCACTCTATGTAAACCAAACGGCCGATAGTGAGGACGAGGGTTGGCGGTATACACAGGGCGACCGGACCGCTCGACGGCCACCGGAGTTGCTAACACGCGACCACGTGGCGCGGTGCATCGTGCGTGAGATACGAGAAGGTCGCGGCAGCCCTCATGGTGGCGTATTCCTCGACATCGCATGGATCAAAGACCGACTGCCAAACGCCGAAGAACGTATCAAGAAAAAACTCCCGAGCATGTACCATCAGTTCAAGGAGTTGGCGGACATCGACATTACAAAACAACCCATGGAAGTCGGACCAACCACCCACTATGTAATGGGTGGTATTCGCGTGGACGGCGACACACAGATGTCAACAGTCGATGGCTTGTTTGCGGCAGGCGAATGCGCCGCGGGTCTCCACGGCGCAAACCGTCTCGGCGGTAACTCGCTATCCGATCTACTTGTATTCGGGAAACTGGCAGGTGAACACGCCGCCAAGTACGCAAACGAACATGGCGCCACGACCATCGATAGGGATCAAGTCGAGCATGCCGCCACCGATGCCCTGGCACCCTTTGATCGTGTCGGGAACAAAAACGAGGGGCCGTACGATATCCAACACTCGCTGCAAAAGCTCATGCAACAAAAGGTGGGCATCGTCCGCGAACAGACCGAAATGAACGAGGCCATTGGCGAAATCGAAAAACTCAACGCCGCACAGGCGCAAGTCGCCATAACAGGCAACCGCGAATACAACCCCGGCTGGCACACCGCACTGGACCTACCGAACTTAATGACGGTGGCCGAAGCCGTTGCCCGTGCTGCCGCTACGAGACAAGAAAGTCGCGGTGCACACTTCAGAGCGGACTTTGAAAACAAAGACGACGAATGGGCGCAGTACAACATCGTCATTCGGAAACATGCCGACGGCCAGATGACAGTGCATCGTGAACGTATCTCGGAGATGCCGGAGACACTAAAGCAGATTATAGAGGAGATGCGTTAAGATGGCCGACGCAACATTTCGCATCTGGCGGGGAGACGCAAACGGCGGCGAGTTCAAAGACTACGCGACCAGTATCACCGAGGGAATGGTGGTCCTCGACGCCATCCACCAGATTCAGGCGTCGCAGGCATATGATATGGCGGTGCGGTGGAACTGTAAGGCCGGCAAATGCGGATCGTGTTCCGCCGAAGTAAATGGAATGCCCCGGTTGATGTGTATGACTCGACTCAGCGACCTTCCGCTCGACAAGCCCGTCACCGTCGAACCGATGAAAGCATTCCCGATCATCCGTGATTTGGTAACGGATGTTTCCTGGAACTACGAAGTCAAAAAGAGAATCAAGCCGTTCAAACCCCGAGCCCCGGACGCACCGGATGGCACCTGGCGCATCGATCAAGATGATGTTGAACGTGTCCAGGAATTTCGGAAGTGTATCGAATGCTTTCTGTGCCAGGATGTCTGCCACGTCCTCCGGGATCACCACCTCCATGACAAGTTCGCTGGCCCAAGATTTTTCGTACACACTGCCCAACTGGAAATGCACCCGCTAGATACCGAAAATCGGCTTGGAGACTTGAAGGATACCGAGGGAATCGGCTATTGTAACATTACAAAATGTTGCACAAAAGTTTGCCCCGAACACATTACCATTACCGACAACGCGATCATCCCGCTCAAAGAACGAGTTGTCGATGAGTCGTACGATCCAGTCCGCCGTTTTGTCAAACGACTGACTGGCTGACCCGTGGTCACTGAGGGTATGGTGTTCAAACTCAAACCGCTCTCCCCCGATGCCATAAAGGCTGCCCACGAAAAGGTGAGGCAATACCGCGCACTCAACGAACCGTGGGAAGCTGAAAGCATCTGTCGGGACATTCTCGAGACTGACCCCAACAACCATGAAGCGCACATTCAACTCATTTTGGCCCTGAGCGATCAATTCGACGACAAACTGGGGCAAGCGTTAGAGGAGTTGAAAAGGCTGATTGCGAGCCTGTCGAACGATTACGAACGCGCGTACTACGCGGGATTGGTGACGGAGCGGCGCGCTAAGACACAACTCGCCCGTGGCACACCAGGCGCCGGTTCGGTCGCCTACGAAGGTTTGCGAAAAGCAATGGAGTATTATGAAAACGCCGAAACGCTGCGCCCGGCGGGTGACGACAATGCGATTCTCCGTTGGAATACGTGCGCACGCTTGATCATGGAAAACGATCACCTGAGACCGGAACCCACCGACGATCCCAGTCCCATGTTGGAATAGGAGTCAGTTGGCGCCGGTTGGCGCATTTCCTGCTACATCTTCCCTTCTTATAGTCCACTAGACCTTATTCTCGGAGGCCACACACATGGCGGTGGGTCCATTGTCATGGCCACTATTTGCCCTGGGTGTATCCACAGGTTTGCTACAGGATTCACCTTGTCCAGCCGCGGCCAATCCGCTGGTTGAATCGGCCTGGAACGCATACCGCATTGCGGAGTTCGACTCAGCTCGGGTTCGCTTCGAAGCAGCAACGGAGTCCTGCCCCAGTCACACGGGAGCACGCATTGGACTTGGTTATGCAACGATGCAAACTGACCGACTCGATCGGGCCCGCTCGTTGTTTCGCGAGGCTCTTGCCCTCGAACCGGACAATGTCGATGCCCTACTGGGGTCCGGTTTGGTTGCGTGGCGATCAGATTCCATCTCACGAGCGGAAACGATCTTTCAACAAGTGTTGGAATTACAACCCGAAAATACAACCGCCCGTGAGTTCCTCGGCCGAACCGGACGAATCCTTGGCACACCCCCGCCACGGCCGCGTTACGATCGACCCGACAGCACAATATACTTTTCACGGACGCATGGGACACATTTTGACGTCCGCACCGACACCGGATGGAGTCCTTTCTACCTCAACGGCGTAAATCTCGGCACGGCACTCCCCGGTAAATTCGCGACGGAATTCCCCGACTCAATCACCTACGCCACGTGGATCGAGCAGATAGGTGCCATGCGCGCCAACGTCATCCGCGTCTACACCATCCATCCGCCTCGCTTTTATCAAGCGCTGTGGGAATACAATACGACCCATGCTGAACCCCTCTGGTTGGTTCACGGCGCGTGGGCAACGGTCCCACCCAACGATGACTACGACAACACAACGTGGAAGCGAGAATTTTTTGACGAAGTACACGACGTCGTGGATCTGATTCACGGAAGAGCCGATCTGCCTCCAAAAGCGGATGAAGGATTTCGTCACTACACGTCGGATATTTCCCGTTGGGTTGTCGCGTTTGTGTTCGGGCGGGAGTGGGAGCCACACACCGTCGCAAACTTTAACCGTGAGAACCCTGGACGCGATGATTGGAGCGGAGACTTCGTTGGCGTTTCCGACGGAACCGCCCTCGAAGTCTGGATGGCGCAGGCAAGCGACGAGATGGTTTCTTACGAGATGAGAGGGTACAACACCCAACGCCCCGTTGCGTTCACCAACTGGCCAACGCTTGACCCATTGACCCACAAGAGCGAGGCAACCAACGCGCAAGAAGTGGCAATCCTTACCGGCATGGGAACAACCGCGTATCTGAATCCAGAGGCATCCAATCAGGACGATCAAGCACTTGACGCATCCCGAATGTTTTCCACCAACCAGTTCCAAGCAGGGCATTTTGCGTCGTATCATGCGTATCCGTACCACCCGGACTTCATGATCTTGGATCCCTTACCGGACAATGCCATTACTGCGGATGGTCCGTCCCATTATTACGCTTACCTCCGCAAACTCGCCGAACATCACGATGACGTTCCGGTACTGATAGCCGAGTACGGTGTACCCGCAAGCGTGGGCATTGCCCACCTCCAACCACAGGGCCAACACCATGGCGGACACACCGAGCAACGCCAAGCGGAGATAAACGTCCGCCTAACACGGGATATTGCGGCGTCGGGAATGGCCGGCGGGATCTTATTTTCTTGGATTGACGAGTGGTTCAAGAAAACCTGGTTACTCGCCCCAATGACCTTGCCGGAAATGAGAAACAGGTTGTGGCTAAACCGGCTGGACCCGGAACAACATTATGGCGTCATTGCGATGGAACCGATGGCCCGACTACACGGTGGCTCGTTGAACGACCGCTTAAGATCCTGGCAACGAGTCGAACCGCTTTATGACACGAATGCTGCAACGTTGCGAGCGTTCCCTGACGAAGCCTACCTCCGGCTTTTGATCGAGCAGAAATCACCAACAATGGCGGACGAACTGTTCATCGGATTCGATATGCTCGATCGCACCGCAGGGGACCACCGTTGGCCCGACGCAATCGGCCCGAGGGTTCCCGTCGGACTTGAGTTTGTTCTCCGCATCTCCGGCAACCGTGCCGAAATCGTCGCGGACTCCGGCGCCAACCCCTGGAGCATAGTTCCTATTCATCCCAATCTCGGACAACTTCGGGTAAGGACCGAATTAGATCTGCTTGACGACCTCCCGGACGGCGCATTTTCCGGACGATGGCAGGCAAATGCAAACGTGCCCTTCCTCACCGCGGCCAACGAGGATGGCGCCTATACACCACTGCGAGTCATTGTCCGTCGTCATCGTGTCTCGCCGGACACGACGGAGCATCCCGCCGTGGGGTATAACCGTGGTCTGCTTCCGAAAGGTGCGGCCCCAAACGGAATGTGGGAAATCTCGGAGGAGCGCAATGCCATCGAAATTCGGATACCATGGATGCTCTTAAACGTGACCGATCCTAGCAGCCGGCACGTACTCAAAGGAGCTGATCATGCGCTGGGGCCCTATCGGAGCGAACCAGTCCCCGATATTCGAATCGTGGCCGCCATGCGATCCGGCGCCTTGTGGAGCACGTTTCCACGAGACGGCGGAACGGTTTCGGCATTCACCTGGGATCGGTGGGAAAGACCCCAATGGAGGGCGCGCCCAAAACCTCTTTACCGCGCAATGCAACGCGTCTTCGGCGACTTACTGACGCCGGCAACGAGTTCCGGCCACTAGCGTAAAATGCGCCGGATTCGACGATACGTATTCGTGGTTTGCCTAGCTGCGCCAACGGCGCTGGGCGCTCAATCAGAGGCAGACGTGGCGTGGAACGCAGGAGACCACACCACCGCGGAGAGGTTATACCTCGAGCGGCTGAGTGCTGACTCCGCAGACCAGGGAGCATTGCATCGCGTCGCCCTCATCCACGGTTGGAGTGAGCGTTACCAATCGAGCATCCAATACTTTGATCGACTCCTCGCGGTCGCACCGGAAAACACCGCGGCTGCAATGGACCGCGCGCGTGTCTTGGGCTGGAGTAGACGATACGACGAAGCCATAGCGGGTGTCGGCGATGTGCTCGAGGATGACCCGGGAAATCTCGACGCGCTCCGTTTGCAGGCTCAAATCGCAGGTTGGGCCGGCGAATTTCCACAGGCAATCGCAACGTATGATCGGTTGCTAGAACTCGTCCCCGACGACTTGGAAACACGGCGTAACCAGGCGCGGGTCCTGACCTGGGCAACGCGGCGCGACGAGGCAATGTCCATCTATGAAGGATTGCTCGAACAGGACCCCAACGACCGCGAAACCCTGCTCGGATTCGCGCAACTGTTGGCATGGAATGGCAGATTGGACTCGGCGGCCACTTTGTACGACAACATGCTCGACGTAACACCGGGGGATTCGGCGGCGCTGATTGGCCGAGCGCGCGTCGCGTCGTGGTCCGGTGAACTTGGGACCGGCGAGGACCTCTGGCGTGCAATCTTGGCTGCCCAACCGGAGAACGTCGAGGCACTCGTAGGACTCTCACAGACGTTACGCTGGCAGGGACGACACGGGGCAGCCCTCGACGTGCTCGAAAAAGCGTTGGCCATTGATCCTACCAACCCGGATGTGTTGACACAGGAACGATGGACGCGGGCCTCAATCAATCCGCGGACAAGCGGAAACCTTTCGTACGAGGGTGATTCCGACGGCAACCGAATAGTAACCGGAACTTTACGCGCCGCATGGCGACCCACTTCACGTTTAGAAATCTCAGGCCACGGATATCGACGGACCGCCGGCTTCAACACGCCATTCGTTCCCAAACGCACAACAAACGGAGTTTCCGCCACTTTGTGGGCTCAGGCAGAACCCGGTTGGACTTTTTCCGCGACAGCCGGTGTTAGCGAGTCGAATGCCTTAACCGCCGAGCCCATCGGCTCCTTCCGGTTGGGTGTTGGCTCGCCACGCCGGAACAACGTGTCAGCAAACGTCTCGTTCAGTAGAACCGCTTTCGACTATACCGCACCACTCATCGAACAAGGCGTATACTTTTTGGAATGGAGGGGCACCGCTCGCACGCTCCTACCCCATCGAGTAACCCTCACGACAACAGTTGCGCACGCCATCTTCAATGGAACGAATCGGAACCACAGAACCCTCGCCAACGCAACAATCATAAAACGCATCACGACGCCCGTTACCATTGGCGCAAATGTTCAAGTCTTTGGATTCACGCAAGATCTCAACGATGGATATTTCGACCCCAATTTTTACGGACTTGCTGAAGGCTTAGCGCGGTGGCAACGCACCATCAGTCAAAAATGGACCCTGTTCGCGGAGTTGGCTCCAGGACTGCAACAGGTACGGACTGACGGCAGCTTTGGCGCTACGGTTCGCACAACGGGACGCATCGCCTACGGAATCTCCCCCGGTCGTCAAATCTCAGTCTCCGGTGTTTTTGCCAGCACCGGCATTCAGAGTTTTTCGACAGAGCCCGGATCCTATCGCTACAGGGCCGTGACGTTTGGTGGAACCTGGATGTTTTGACTGGCGGTATGGCGGTATGGCGGTATGGCGGTATGGCGGTATGGCGGTATGGCGGTATGGCGGTATGGCGGGAACCCAACCACGACCCCACACAAAAAAACAGGCCATCGCGGTAACGTTGCCGGCATTTTTACGATCTGTGGTGTGGTGGTTGGGACCTACCGCCATACCGCCATACCGGCTTACCGGCTTACATCATACTGGTCTTCGACCTTAAACCCTCGCCGCTCCATCTTGCCCCAGCTCCCCTTGCCTCGAATGGCAGAAAAAATCCCACGTGCTCTCCAGAATGTGGACATCTGCCGAAAACCAAAGTTTTCCACGACCGCAAGTACAAACAATTTCATGAGGTCCTTGAGTTTGGGATACCGACGGAACGTCAGCTCCTCGAGACCAATCGCTGCAACGGAGAGAGCAATACCAAATACGATAGCTAACGTAAGAAAAGCGACGATGTACACGCTTGAGGCTCGCCCCAAGATGACGGCAATGGTGAACGTCGCATAACCGCCGAGTTCGATAAGCGGGCCCAGCATTTCGAGAAAAAAGAAATACGGGAAGGCAAACATACCAATTCGGCCGTAACGCGGGTTCATAAGCAACTTCCGATGGCGCATCAAACTCTCGACCAGCCCTCGTTGCCATCGATCACGTTGCCTACTCAAAACCTTTAGAGACTCCGGACATTCAGTCCAGGCTGCGGGATCAGGAATAAATTTTACACGGTATGGGATGTTATTCTCGAGACAGTGACGTTGCAACCGAACCACCAACTCCATGTCCTCGCCGACCGTCTCTCCCGACGTTCTTGCACTCGCAAATCCGCCGGCCGCGATGACGGTCGATCGTCGAAACAAACCAAACGCGCCGGAGATGATCAGTGTCGACCCCGCTTCCGACAATCCCATTCGGCCCGCGAGAAACGCACGCAGATATTCCAACACCTGGAACCGTGCTACAAGACTGTTGGGCAACTCGACATGTGTCACCGTTCCCGCGCGCACCCGACACCCGTTGACGATGCGGATGATACCACCGGCGGCGATGGTGGTTTCATCTTCCAAAAACGGGCGAACGATGCGAATCAATGCGTCGCGCTCAAGCAGGCTATCGGCATCGATCGCGCAAAAAAACGGCGTCACGCAATAGTTGAGCCCGGCATTCAGAGCATCCGCCTTGCCGCCGTTGTCCTTGTCGAGCACCCAAAGATTGGGATGTCGCGCACTTTGGAGGATCCTCTTTACAGGAACCGAGTTAATAGAAGCCGTTGGTAGTCGAGCGGCCGGCACGAGATCGAAAGCCTTGACCAACGTTTCAAGCGTATCGTCGTTCGATCCGTCATTCACAACAAGGATTTCGTACTCGGGATACGTGAGTGTCAAAAGGGAACGCACTGATTCGACACAGGTTGCTTCTTCGTTGAATGCCGGCGCAACAATCGTTATCGGCGGCGCTCCGATTGTAATGAGCAGGTTTTGAAAATCGAAAGTCTTGAGGCGAATTGCGTAGCCACGGAGCGAACGGAACGCGATAATGCTCATGACCAAATAGACGCTGTTCAACGCGATGAAATACAACAAAACCAAATAGTTGAATGCATCAAGGACACTGAACAGAGCATTGAGCATCAGTTGCCG
This sequence comes from Gemmatimonadota bacterium, assembly GCA_036679545.1. Lineage (GTDB taxonomy): Bacteria > Gemmatimonadota > Gemmatimonadetes > Gemmatimonadales > GWC2-71-9 > JAZDDC01. The sequence goes on from JAZDDD010000564.1 coordinate 10,674, forward strand.
ACCTCTGCCAACACTTGAAGCGCGAGCGGTGCGCGGCCGTGATCCGACGTGGCCAGTTCGCGCAGCGCTTTGACACCGCCAAGGTCGCGAAGCCCACGCGCCGCCGTGATCGCGACCCATTGCGACGGATCCTCGCGGGCCGCGCGGTGCAGATGGGCGGAATCTTCAGGGTTACCCAACTTACCTAACGCACCGGCCGCAGCGCCTCGCACCACCGCGTCCTCCGAGAGGAGGAGTTCGCGAATCAACTCCACATCCTCCGCCCGCCCCACGCGTGCGAGCAGACGGAGAGCCGATGCACTCAAGTCACGATCCCAATTGGCACGCAGTAACCGAGCGGCGATCTCCGCGGACTTGAAATCATTCAACTGCCCGAGCGCGCCGGCCGCAATTGCCCGGACAACTGGCGGTGCGGTGTCGTCAGAAAGTTTCTCGCGCAACGCCGGCGCCGCCGATGGGCCGATTCCCGCCAACATCGCGGACAGGAAACTTGGCCGCCAACTGGAAAACCGGTGCAACCGCGCCAGAATATCGTCGGTAAACTGTGGTGTATCGCGGTGGGACAACGCTCGTGCCGCTGACATAGCCACCAGGGGTGAACGGTCGTCCAAAAACTCACCGATTGTCGCGGCGAACTCGACCAACCCTAACTCGCCCAAGGTTTGCAGAGCACGCGCTCTTCGCTCCGCACCACGACGTTTTAACCGACCGGCGATACGACCCAAGTAAGGCCGGGCAAGGATCTCCAGCTTTTCGGTTTCATCACCCGATAAACGCCGCATATAGCGGAGAACGAAATCGGCGAAATAGAACTCCACGTCCGACGTCACATGATCCCACAGGGATTGGGCCGTTCCCTCGCCGTAGAGGAACTCCATGAGAAGCGGCTCCCATGTTTCCTCGAGCGCAACCCACCGCGCTTCGGTGCGCATGTTTTTGATACGGAGATGCAGTGCTGCCGAGGTGAACAGCAGCACGAACCCACACAACAAGATGATCCCTGCGATGAGTACCAGAAGGAGGTCGTCGTTCGCCAGCCACGATTCAAACATGAATCAGCACCAACGGCCTCGACTCAGGAGGACTTGGGTCCAACACTTTGACCCAAGACCGCCATCAAGATGAATACCTCGGTTAGGGCCGAGCCACATCCTCATGCTCTCGAAGTAGTCGCTGGACACGCGCCACCAACTCGGCGGCCGAAAATGGCTTTGTGACATAGTCGCTCGCGCCAAGGTCGAACGCGCGGACAACATCTTTCTCACGACCCGTAGACGTTAACATGAGGATGGGAACATCCGAATACGAGGGGGTCTTGCGCAAGTTCCGCAGCAGCTCAAAACCATCCATGCCGGGCATCATGGCTTCCAGGATGACCAGCGACGCATCAATGCCACTGGCGGCATTTGCGGCGTCGGAGCCATTGGCAAAATGGACGACTTCAAACCCTTCACGTTTCATACGATGCGTGATCAACTTCGCCGTGACCGGATCGTCTTCCGCAAGCAGAATCGTCCACGCTTCCGGCGTGATGTCGTCCGCCTCGGATACAACCCGATTGCGACCGGACACTTTGGCCAAATACAATTGCCGATCCGCGGCAGCAACGGCTTGCATCACCGTGTCCTCGCCGCCCACCATGGCGACCCCGCCGGAGCATGTCACACGAACTTTGATCACTCCATCCACGATGACCGGGTTTTCGCGAAGCACCGCCTGAATTTTTTGCAACGCGATTACAGCACCGGGCACTTCTGTATCGGGTAACAACACGGCGAATTCATCTCCACCCCATCGTGCGATCACATCAGACCCTCGCAACGTGTCGGT
>JAZDDD010000565.1:0-2826 GCA_036679545.1 Gemmatimonadota bacterium
CAAACGCACGAAGCCCAGCTCGATGAATACCTTTTGTCGCTCGCGACAAGCGACCTGGCAAGTCTCGACGAGGGAGAACAGATTGCCCTTTGGATCAACGCTTACAACGCCTACACGATCAAGTTAATCCTGACCCGATACCCGGACCTCAGAAGTATTCGTGACATCCCGCGCCGATGGAAAATTCGGAACTGGGCGGTTGCGGGAGATACCTACTCACTCGACGACATCGAGCATAAAATCCTGCGCCGTGAGTTTGACGAACCCCGAATCCACTTCGCCATCGTGTGTGCATCCGTGTCATGCCCGCAACTCGCCGCGGAAGCGTACGAGGCGAGCAGGCTCGATGAACAGCTCGACACGGCCGCTCGCCGATTCCTGGCCGATGCTGCGCGGGGATTCCGCATCGAAACCGCAGCCGACGACCGTCGGCGTTCCGAGATACGCATCTCGTCGATATTCAAGTGGTTTCGGAAAGACTTCGAAAGACAGGGGTCAGTGGTCGAGTACATTCGCCCGTTCCTGACGGCAGAGGACGATGCTCTACTCGGCAACCGAAATGACAATGTTCGAGTCCGTCATCTCGACTACGATTGGTCGCTGAATGACTATTGCCGAAATCGCCCACGCGAGTGTGCGCAAGACACGGGTGAACCTCACACCCGCTTCAAAGAGGATTTTACCAATGGGTCAGACCGGTGGCGAGAACAACGGCTTGATCGACGTTCCACCGAATACAGGATCGTTGACATCGACGGAGAAGCGGTGCTGGAGGCGGTCAGCACCAACGCGGCGGCGGCGTTCATCGCTCCTATCGACGGACGGAACGTATCCCACGCCGAGTTACGGTGGGAATGGCGTGTAATGGCCAGCTTGTCAGAAAATGACAAAGAGACGGAGAAGGACGGCGACGACTACACGGCACGTGTGTTCGTGCTATTCGGTAAAGGTGAGTTGGGTCCGGACACTCGAGCGATAGCCTACGCGTGGGCGGGCCAGCAACCGGTGGGGTCCGTCTTTCCCAATCCATACACATCGAAAGTCGCGACGCTGGTGCTTCGCAGTGGAGACGAACACGCCCAAGAGTGGGTGACCGAGCAACGGGACGTAATCGCTGATTACCGCAATGCGTTCGGGGAGGCACCGCCCGACCTGGCCGCGGTAGCCATCGTGGTCGATACGGACGACACCAATGGGTCGGCAACGGCCTGGTTCGATAACATCGAATTGATCGTGCAAAACCGCCGTTGACACGGCGATTTGGGTTTTGAGAGAGCGGGCGACGGGACTCGAACCCGTGACGTCCAGCTTGGGAAGCTGGCATTCTACCGCTGAATTACGCCCGCGATATGCAATTCGGCGACAACAGATCAACCCGTTGCCGCCGAATGCGGTGGAGTTAAAACGATCTACTTACTGTGTGGCTTCCGGAATACTGTAACGCCAGGCCACAATTCCGTCACCCGTTGCCGAGAACCGAAATTCAGTTCGACCGAGCGGTTCCAACGTCGCACCCGCGAACATCTCAGTCCCGATTACCGTTCCCTCGGCGTCAACGAACTCAAAGGTCACCGCCGGAATCGTGAGTTCTTCCTCTCGGAGATTTTCGATGGCACCGGCCAGCTCGAAGCCGCCTTCCATCTCGTTGAATTCCGTGAACAGCACGTCGTAGTCGAGTGCATCGATTTGCTCGAAAATGGCGATCGTCGAATCGTCATCGCCAGCGAGTTGCCATCCCTGCGCCAGCATCATGAGTGCGTCACGATTGCTCGGATCAACCTCTACGAGGCGCCGCGCCGCATTCAACATATCCTCCGCCGCCCGGGTTCGCGTGGCCATCTCTTCCGCAGTAGGCTCAGGCTCGTCCTCATCACCCGTGTTCGTTGGACTCGCAATGGCGAAGTAACTCTGGCCGAGATTGTAAATGCCGTCGCGGTGATACGGGTTCTTAGCCAGGCCAGCTTCAAACGCCCTAGCAGCAATACCAAAGGCTTCCGCATTGAACAACGACACACCGATACTAAAAAGATCGTTCGATGATGCGTCGGTGGAATTGTTGACGATCTCCTCATACACCTGCAACGAGCTGGCAGTGTCGCCAACTGACTCGTACGCATACGCAACTCCTAACATTGCGTCTCGATCGCCCGGTTTGATCTCACGATATGCCTCGTACCACACAAGAGCCGAGTCCCAGTTCTCTTGTTGATGATACAACCGAGCAAGGTTGAACACCGAGAGATCGCGGGAATCTTCGTAGGTCGAATCGGGTGTGGGGCCCATCTGTTCGATAGCTTGTTTGAAGTACTTTATGGCGCTGTCAGGGGCCGGCTCCTGGGCGTAAACGGACCCAAGGTAATAAGGAACAAGGGGTTCCTTGTGATAAATGTCATTTGCCTGTGTCAACGTCGGGATAGCACCGGTCATGTCAGAGGCCTGGATATATGCGACGGCCTGGTTGTAGACCGGCACCCAGAATATGTTACGGTGCATATCCGTATCATCGACACACTCTGGCATCATGGACTCGACCTTGGCAAACGCCGAGTCTGCGCCACGAAAATCGCCCATCATCCCGTAGGTCCGGGCCAAGAAATACCACACCCCGACCTCACCGACCTCACCACGATCAACCGCATCTTGTAGGACACGATTTGCATCCTGCAGCGCCTGATCTCGCTGGACTTCATCGGCGGTTTCTGACGCCGCCTTCACATACAACTGCGCCTGGTTTACCAGGAAGTGCTTGGTATCTATGTCGCACTGTGGTGGCAAATAGAACTGTGCGTGAGCCGGTGCCGTGGCGCCGAACGCCAACGCCAACAA
>JAZDDD010000566.1:0-2388 GCA_036679545.1 Gemmatimonadota bacterium
GTCAACCGACATTGGTCTCAGCCAACTGGACCACGGATTCAGGCAGGACCAGGTTCCATCGCTTCACGTACCGGCCGCTCTTTATGCGTTGCTCCCGCGCCATGTACAAGGTGGATCGTGGCCTACGGCGAGCGAGGCGACGCAAGAAGTCTTCGGGCACATAGAACGTTTGTTGATACTGCTCGAAAAACCATCCCACACCGGCAAAGACGGCCTTCTGGTTGTACGCCCGGAGAATTTGCTCAAGGAGGTCAAGATCGAGCGTGGGAAACCCGGCTGCAGACTCCACCAGTTCCGGCAGGCCGCCGACTAGGCGTGGAGACCGGAAGCCTTCCACCAGGGTTCGTTCAGGTCCGGTTACGTGGAGCTGGTTGTTTCGGTAAGGGATTGTGGTCGTGCCCAGGGTCTTTTTGGCTCGAGTGCGCATGGGACCGGGGATGAGCTGGAAATCAACCGTCCAGGGATCCAAGGTGATGGGCTTTCGGCGGTGTTCCGTCTGGACCACGACCTCGGTCCACGCCGAATGGGCCACGCCCAGCAGCTCAAGGGCACCGTGGTAGCTGATCATCCCCTGCGGCCTAACGGCCACTGCGACGAGAAAGCGGTCGGGAACGTAGTTTGCGGCGTCGGCTGTGCCGGGGGGGACAGTGGCGTAGAGCGCTCGCTCGATGGAACGGACTCGGCCCATCCGAGCGTGGTACTTCACCCATTCGCGGGCTGGATCTGTGGACCGCTTCCGCATTGCCTGGCGGAGCTGTTCGAGGGTGAAGACGGGGTGCTCCACCATAAAGCGGTCGCCATCGAAGGTTTGTTGACGTTTTGCGCTCATAAGGGGTAGAAATTACCCCGTTTGAGCGCACAGCGGCAACCTATCGGCGGAAAAGCGACCCGTCGCCATTGGCTCTGGCTCACTACCGCTCGAGGGGCTTGGGCGCATCGCGCCAGGTGGGTGCCAAGTTTAAAGGTGGTTCGGGAACCGCAAACGCGGTTTCTCGTCGGCCGTCTATCGGAGGGCCTTTAGGAATTCCCCTCCGGCGCCACATCGTGGTGGAGTGCTGGTGCGGCGCCGAACCCCAACGGGGTTGACCCTCAAGAATTGTCACAAACGTTGTAACAACATCCTCGAGCGCTGGTGATTGACCACGCGCGCCGATCCAATAACACTGTCGCCCACGAGTGCTGACGAGCGTCCACGCGCGCCCGGTGCAGGCCTCACAAGCGGGCATGACGCGATACGCCTCACCCATCAACTGCGAACGGAGCTAATCCGCTGCTGCCTGATGCCCGGTTCAAACCGTCCGCGAAGATGGGGAAACTTCGACCTGCGAGATTCACTTTTAGAGGAGAATTGCCATGAACGCTCTTGTCGATACGCTTAGCCCTTACTTTGAAAACCCTTGGATTCAGGCCTTGGGGATCTTCTTCCTTTCACTGGTCCTGACCGGCGTCGTACGCTGGAGCCTACGATTTGTCTTACGTAGGGTGGCGGAAAAGACCAAGACCGAGGTGGATGATATCCTGATCCGGGCCGTCAAAAACATCGCAACCTATTCGATCCCGGTCATCGGTCTGATGGTGGCGCTCGCGCCTCTGGCTCTGCAAAACTCCATTCCTCAGCGAATACTGTTTTCTTTTCTCGCTGTGCTCCTAATCCGCGGTGCCATCAGCCTGGTTGGCGACATGTCCAAATGGCTGGAAAAGACCTGGGTAGAACGAACCGCATCTACCCTGGACGAAGGACTGTTGCCTCTGTTGCGCAAGGTCATAAAGACGACCGTTGCCATCCTTGGCGTTCTGATCATCCTGGGGACATGGGAAGTTCAAATCGCCCCCCTGTTGGGCGCCCTCGGTATTGGTGGTCTGGCCATCGCCTTGGCCTTGAACAGCAGTCTGTCCAACGTTTTTGCCGGCATTCAGCTCATATTAGATGATTCTGTCAATGTGGGTGACAAGGTCCAACTCGAGAGTGGGGAGTCACCGTGAATTTCGGGGTGGTCTACGGCAGTGATGTGGCCCAGGTCAAACGGGTTGTTTTGGATGCGATCAGCCAGCTGGACGACATTTCGTCGGAGCCTGAACCCCAAGTGATCTTCTTGAATATGGGCGATTTCTCCCTCGACATGTGTGCCCGTGTGTGGGTGGATGATTATGGGAAGCAATTCGCCAGGAAGTTGGAAATGACGGAGCTCGTCTACAATACCCTGAATGAAAGTGGCATCGAGATCCCGTTCCCAACACGCACGGTGCATATGGTGCAATAGCGGTCTACACTGAGGACTGGCATGAAGCTCCGGCCTCCCCGATTACGAGGCCGGACGGCACGACCTCGATTGCGGTGGGAAATCGATCGCCCGGAGGTCGCCTCACGTTGACGAGGAAATTCCAATC
>JAZDDD010000567.1:0-4500 GCA_036679545.1 Gemmatimonadota bacterium
CAATGGTTGTCCTACGGCCGATTCCCGAGGCCCGTTTAGTCGCAGATCGTGCCACCAACCTCAAATTGCTCGACGGCAGTCATAGCATCACCCGGATTGGCGGGTGGTCCAAATTTCATCTCGGCCGTCAATACAAGCGGCTTTTGGCCAATCATTCCGGCAAATATTCCCGAGCCGACCACGATGGTCATCTGCACTGAGAACCGATAGGTATCGGGCTCCAGGACCGGTTCGAAATAGACTTGGTCCTTGGTGAGGAAGGAGTCACCGCCATCCCAATGAAATTGATATTGCGTGTCGACATCGAAACCATCGTTGACCGCCGGTGTCATGGCAAACAAGTACAGGCCAACCTTGCCCGCACGTTCAGTATCACCGAATCGAAATACCCCGTCACCCTTGAGCAGGTTACGGTCCCCGTTTGTCGTCCCGGCTCCGGTGATTTGGACGCACGCTAGATCTGGCGCGGGGGCGTTTGGTGCTTCCGTAGATTGGCAGGCCGACGCCATCAGTATCACGCCCAAGGCCATCGGTATCGTTATCTTTGCGTTACACATGATGATTACTCCAAACCTAACAGGCCATGTGAGGCTCGCCCAGGCCGGTCGGATCAACCGCTATCACGTCACCATTGGCAGCGCTGACTTCCTGATATCGTGACGTGGGAGCCCAAGACAGAATGCCGATCCGGCTGCCGCACATTTTTCCCGCCTTGGGATCGTTGTGCGTTCTCTCCCTGGTCGCCGCATGTGGAGACAATACGAATCCCGGGACCACAACGGGTCCGGAGGTTACGCGGTTCCGACTCAACGCAATCGTCGCGGGGGACGATCACACGTGCGGCATCAATCCTGACGGTCTCGCGTTGTGTTGGGGCGGTAACGAGGTCGGGCAGCTTGGCGTGGGCAAAAACAACCTTCACGAGAGCCAGCCAAAGCTCGTGGTGGGCAACCATTCCTTTGTGCAACTGACGGCGGGTGCCTTTCATACCTGCGGCTTGGCGTCTGATGCCTTTACCTACTGTTGGGGATTTAACGTCACCGGTCAGATAGGGGACGGAACGTTCAGTCACCGCAACTTACCCACGCGTGTTTCGGGCCAGGTAACCTTCGACGAAGTGGCCGCCGGCGGGGGTCATTCGTGCGGCGTGACGATCGAAAATGACGTGTACTGCTGGGGCGCTCGAGGCGACGGATCGCAGGTCGAAGACTCAACCACCCTGAGTGCAACACCGGTGTCGGTGGGCGGAGTGCATCTATTTGAGGCGGTGGCCACTGGGGGCGATCATCGATGTGGTCGCACCACAGACGGAAGAACGTTTTGTTGGGGTGCTGGTACCGATGGTCGTTTGGGAACAGGAAATCTGACCGGCACGACAGAACCAACGGCAATCCTCGGCGATCAGGTGTTCGTCGATCTCGGAGCCGGTGATGGACACACCTGCGGTTTGACCACCGGCGGGTCGGTGTACTGCTGGGGATTGAACACCTCCGGCCAGTTAGGTACGGGGTTCAACGACGCGGTCGCAGAACCAACACTCGTCTTAAGTTCTGATTTCGAGAAAATCTCCGTAGGCGGCGACCATACGTGCGGCATAGCTCCGACTGGCAACGCGTTTTGCTGGGGCTTAAATGCCTTCGGGCAACTCGGCACCGGTACCAGAGACAATGCCTCCACGCCACAGTTGGTGGGTGGCGGACACCGATTTGTATCCGTCAGTGCAGGTCGTTTTCACACTTGTGGAATCACTCTTGAAGGCAATGCGTATTGTTGGGGGTTCAATCAACGGAGTCAGCTGGGTGATGGGACGACAAACGAACAGTTATTGCCGGTCGCCGTTTCCGCGTCGTTGACCCTCAATCCGTAACGCAAACGATGCTTGGAGTAGTTGGACGTCCGATGTGGCGCATTGCCACACTGCTCAGCGGGGCCGGAGCACTTGCCTGCTCCACCAATCCCCAAGCACCAAGTGCTGCGGACCTGAGGTCTCGATTCAATCTTGAGACACTCGGCGAAATCCCCTACCCTCCCAACAATCCCCGCAATGAGTCGAGGATCCGACTGGGCCGTTTGTTGTTTTTTGATCCGATCCTCGGCGGCGAACAGGATGTTGCGTGTGGTACCTGCCACCTCCCCCATTTCGCGTTTGCCGACGGACGGCAATTTGGCGCCGGTGTAAGCGGCACCGGATTGGGACCGGCTCGTCGTCTGGTTGTTTCCGCTGTTACCGGCAACGCAATCGCAGACGAACCGCGCAACACGCAAAGCATATTCAACACGGCGTTTGCGCTTGACCCATCGGGCACACCGTCACATCTGGCCCCGATGTTTTGGGACGGCCGCGCGACCGGTCTCGAAGGACAGGCGCTGATACCGATTTCGTCCCGTGCCGAGATGCGTGGTGATGCATTTCCGGGATCCGAAGCGGAAGCCAGCGCCGTCGCGCTGGACAGCATCATCGAACGAATTCGCAACATCCCCGCATACGTCACGCACTTCAGGGACGCCTTTGCGACAGACGGCGCTGACACAGCGCAAACGGTTGTGATTGCCTCACGTCTTGCGCGAGCGCTTGCCGCGTACCAACGCGAACTCGTGACCACCAACAGCGCCTATGATCGTTTTGTCGGTGGCGATGACGATGCGTTGAGTCCGGCGCAACGAAGGGGACTCGAGATCTTCTTTACTAAAGGAAAGTGTACTCTGTGCCACCGCGGGGCGATGTTTTCCAACTTCTTATTCCGTGTGACGGCATCCCCGCAAGCGGGGCCTGGAAAGACGGTCATCCCGGGTGACGACACCGGACGCGAAGAACACACCGGCCAACCAGAGGATCGTTACGCCTTTCGTGTGCCGAGTCTCAGAAATGTGGAACTCACTGCGCCGTATATGCACGCTGGAGTTTTCAAAACCCTCGATGAGGTCATGGATTTTTACAACGGCGGTGTCCAACCGAGGAATCCCAATGTACCTGAGAATTTGATTGAGGTTTCCGTGCGCTCGTCACTGGGATTGACCGAACCCGAGGTCAGCGATGTCGTTCAGTTTCTCCGGTCACTCACAGACGCCGGTTCGCAACTCGATGCCACGTTATTGACGGTGCCATCCAGTGTGCCTTCCGGCCTAACACCCCTGACGGGCTCCGGTACAAATGGCCGCGGCGGCCGTTAGCATTATCTCGTCCAGATGGCCACAACGCCGCAATTGGCGCCAGGTCTATTGAACCGTGGCGGTGTCTCAGACGGCCCGGAGTACACCTCGATAGCCTCGATATTGTTCACGGACATCAGATTGTCGATATCGATGTTGGCCTCTACCCCGTTCCCGGCGAACACTCCGTCCAAAAAAATGAGAGCCGGGCAAAAATTACCCTGGGAGAGCGACGCCGTTCTACCGGAGCCTATCAGATACTTTCGCCTATCACGACCGAATCCATAAGATGGATTCGGTATGACACGGATACCACGCATGTGCCGAAGTGCGTCGGTGGTTTCAGTCGGGCGCCACTCCTCTATTTCTTCACGTGTCGCAAAGCTGCCAAAACCGGCCTCGCGTCGATCGAAAAAACCGGAAGTCACCAGGTGTCGTTGGGCCAACAACACACCCTCGGCCTCAACCACGATGGGTGCAAGTTCGGTGACACCCGACGGCATCTTCAGTGCATCATCGGAGAGCATTAGGGTTTCACCACGTGCCAACACCGCATCGTGCCGAACCCGGCGGTAACCAACGCGTCTAGCGGTTATCCGGTGGGAGCCGGGTGGTAAATTGCCGATGGTAAAATACCCGGTCGCGTCGGTCACCGCCGTGTACGGCGTTCCCGCAACAACGATCTCCACTCCCACGATGGGCCTTAACGACGCATCCGCCAAAACGCGGCCTTGAATGGACGCTTCCATCTCGGCAGGGGATCGCAGTGTGAAATCTAATCGCGCTACCTGCCGATCACCCGTCTGAACATCACGGCCGGCTCTGAAACTCTCACCGTCAAACAACACGGGTACAAACTCACTCAGCATGTCTCCCGCTTGGGCGCGGACAACCACCTCGCGTCCAACGCGCAGACCACACAACGTAAACGTCCCTAGGTTTCCCGTCCTCCCGCGGGCCTCTTGGTCATCGACCCCGAAACTCCGAAGATCTGTCGGTATGGTTTGCCAGAAGGCGGCAACATCGGCACCCAAAACCGGTCTTCCTTCCGAATCTCGCACGATGCCAAACAGCACACGCCGCAACGATGTCAGGGCTATCATGGGGCATCTGGAGGCAAGCACCGATCGCAACGGCGGAACCCCTAAGTTTACGTTCCGTGTTACACCCAACTCGAGGTCTAACGATTTTGCCGGTGATATAAACCCAATCGAGTCGATACGCGGGTGGCCAAACACGATATCGTATTTTCCCTCGAGATGGCCTGCGAGGAAGAAGACACCCGACCCATCGGTTGTCGTCCAATGTTCCGTTCCCGACAATGCAACCACCGCGTTCGGTAAGACGTTG
>JAZDDD010000568.1:0-5781 GCA_036679545.1 Gemmatimonadota bacterium
AGCCGCCAACGGCACCGGATTTGCCTTCACAGATACGTTGCGTCTTTCGGTTAGATCGTTTGAAAGTGCAAAAGACCGCGTTCCCCCAACCACACCCAGAAACGATAGCCCCATGGATATTGCCGTCATCGGTACAGGATACGTCGGATTGGTTACGGGCACATGCTTCGCAGACGTCGGCCATCGAGTAACGTGCGTCGATATCGACCCTGAGAAGGTTAAAATTCTCAATTCAGGTCAAATCCCGATCTACGAACCGGGATTAAAAGAGGTCGTGTCCCGAAATGCTGCTGCTGGTCGCCTACGTTTTACCACGGAGTACGAAGATGCCATCCCTGGGGCGGACGCTTGCTTCATTGCCGTCGGCACCCCACAAGACCACGATGGCACCGCAGATACAACCGCGGTTTTGGCGGCCGCCGAGATGATTGCCGCGACGATGGACGGGTTCCTTGTTGTCATTGACAAGTCCACGGTTCCGGTCGGAACCGCTCGTGGGGTCCGCGATGCCATTCGCGCAAAGACCTCTCACCCATGTGAAGTTGTTTCGAATCCCGAGTTCCTGAAAGAGGGTACGGCAGTCCACGATTTCACGCGACCGGACCGAATCGTTGTAGGCATCGACGAGCACAGCGGCGAAAGCAAACAAGCCCGATCGTTGATGGAGGCGCTCTATCTACCGTTTGTCCCCGATGCTGCTCGGATCGTCTTCATGAATCTCGAGTCCGCCGAACTCACGAAGTACGCCGCCAACACGATGTTGGCTACACGCATCTCGCTTGTGAACGAACTCGCCAATGTGTGTGATCTCGTTGGCGCAAACGTAAAAGACGTTAGCCGAGGAATTGGGTTGGACCCACGAATTGGCCCACAGTTTTTGTACGCCGGTATCGGTTACGGCGGGTCATGTTTTCCGAAGGATGTTCGCGCAGTAGTGCGAATAGCAGAAGACGCGGGTTACCAATTCGAGATTGCCAAGGCAGTCAATGTTGTCAACGAACGTCAAAAAACTAGGTTAGCGGAGTTCGTGATTGCGTATCACGAAAACGACGTGTCAGGAAAAACGTTCGCCGTTTGGGGATTGGCGTTCAAACCGGAAACCGATGACATCCGCGAGGCTCCATCTTTGGCCATCATCCGTCGTTTGGTTGAAGCGGGGGCACGTGTTCGTGCATTCGACCCCGAAGCCATGGACACGTTCAAAAACGCAATCACCGGTACAGAGGATTGGGATCACAACCTCGTCCAGCGTGTTGAGTTCGCATCGAGCCGCACCCACGCCCTCATCGACGCGGACGCTTTGCTACTCCTCACCGAGTGGCGAACGTTCAGAAATCCAGGTTGGGAAGAGGTTCGCTCGCTGTTGAAACAGCCGGTCGTGTTCGATGGGCGTAACATCTACGCAAAATCGAAACTTCCCGACCTAGGCTTTTCCTATTTTGGCATCGGACTTGGAGCAACAACAGCCAAAACGGCAAAACAAGTGGGAGAGGAGACTCTCCTCTCCCACCAGACAGACGATGTGACCACCTAACGGTCGAGCAATCCGAGTTCTCTTGTCGCTCGCACGAGGCCAACGAATTCAGAACGGTAACCGTGATCGTCGGAGCCCTGCGATTCCTGGGCCAGTGCAAGCACGCCGTCCAGCGTCATCCGACCCACGAACTGTGAATTTCGAAGCAGCATACCAAAGCCCGCTACCGCCGATGCGAACCTGAAATCTGACGAAGGCTGTGCGTCTGCCACGATGATGGGTTGTTCGATCAATCGGCTGCGAACACCCGTTGGAGATTTGTAACGCAGTTTCACAAACCCCAGCTCACTCACGTTACCTGACGGCCGAACCGCACCGTTACTTTGATATCGCAGTGAATCCACACCGCGGATCGCAACATCACTCTCGACACCGACAAGAATGATTTCGTAGAGTGCCGTTACCGAATGACCGGCCCCCAACTCACCAGCGTCTTTTTTGTCGTCGTTAAAATCCTCGGCGGCCATCAGTCGATTCTCGTAACCAACCAGCCGATAGGCCTGGACGTTGGTCGGGTTAAACTCGACTTGGATCTTCACATCCTTGGCAATCGTCAATAGCGTACCGCCCGCTTCATTCACCAATACCTTGCGGGCCTCCATCAAGTTATCGATGTAGGCAAAGTTCCCGTTTCCATGATCGGCAATCTGCTCCATCTTGGCATCTTGCAGGTTCCCCGTCCCGAAGCCAAGGACGGTCAAAAACGTACCCTGCTCGCGCTTCTCTTCAATCAGACGGATCATCTCAGAGTCGCTCGATGCGCCGACATTGAAATCGCCGTCGGTCGCAAGAATGACGCGGTTGTTTCCTTCCTGGAGATGATTGTCGCGTGCAACGCGATATGCCAGTTGAATACCCGCACCGCCGGCAGTGGAACCACCCGCTTGGAGCCTATCGATGGCTTCAAGCATCCGAGCCTTGTGAGCGCCGGAGGTCGATGGCAACACCAGTCCCGCCGCACCCGCGTACACTACGATGGCAACCCGATCCTGTGGACGGAGTTCGTTGACCAACATTCGGAACGAGGACTTCAGGAGCGGCAGCTTGTTCGGCGCGTTCATTGACCCGGACACATCCAGCAAGAACACAAGGTTATTCGGCGGCAGATCCTCAAAGTCCACCTGTCGCCCTTGCACACCGATCCTCACGAGCTGGTGGATGGGATTCCACGGCGCCACCGCGACTTCAGTCGTCACTGAAAATGGCAGTCTTCGATTCGGCGCAGGGTAATCGTATGGGAAGTAGTTGATCAACTCCTCGATGCGCACCGCATCTATCGGTGGCCGCTGACCATCGTTGATGAACCGGCGGATATTACTGTAAGAGGCTCGGTCCACATCGATCGAGAAAGTGGAAAGCGGATTGGCCGCAACTGATTGGAAAACGTTCTCAATGATGTGTGCATAGCCTTCGCGATCGTGGCCCGGATCTGCCAGAGGCGTCCGAAGACGCCGCACTTGCTCCAATCTACCGTCGGCGAAACCGCTGGCGACAGAACGCAGGGCCGCAGGTTGAGCAGCGCGAAACTCCCGCCCTCGCTTATTCTGCTCGCCTTCCACCACCATCTCGTCCATCGAAACGATGGCTGTCGTTAACGAGAAATCTACGGTGAGCACCGAGTCCGACACCGGTACGGTCTGCGTTGCGGTGACGTATCCAATCAATCGCGCCCGTACCGTAACTTGGCTGAGCGCCGCAACTGTCCCGGCGATACGTAGTTCGTAACTTCCGGTGGCGCCTGTATGAGCTACACGCGTTCCAACGGTGATGACAACGCCTGATATGCCGGTGCCCGATACGGCATCCGTGACTCGTCCCTGAAGCAAAACATCCTGATAGGAACCGCGCGGCATGAAGGGCAACCAACCAACGGTTGTGAGTGCCACGATGAGTGCGAGTCGCATTCGTCCTCCTGGGTGATAGATGACTCACCCCTAGAGACGTCGCAGTCACTGGAAGTTGCACAACGGATTCTTACGGCAGTTTTGCGATGGTTTCCCTAACGCGGCGGCCCCGTCAGGGTGTATTCCCGTGGACCCTGTACTCCAAGCAGGTGTTCGACGAAGTAATCCCAGGTGCGCCTGATTACATACGGTTCGACAGCATATCCATGGTTCCGATTCGGCAGAACCATGAGGTCAAAATCTTTGTTCTGTCGAATGAGTTCCTGCATGACAAGCCACGTGAGATTGGGATGTACGTTGTCATCCAATGTCCCGTACGACAGCAGCAGATGACCTTCGAGGTTGCCGGCCAACGATTGATTTGCCTGATTGTCATAGTTGTCGGTACCCGTGATGGTGTCCCGGACCAACAAACCTTGGTATCGCTCAGCCCACGCATGAAGATAGCCGCGGTTGTCATGATTCCCAGCGCTCGATACCGCGACTTTGAAGAAATCCGGGTACCGTAGGATTGCGTCGGTTGAAGCAAAGCCACCACCTGAATGACCGAAAATCCCAACACGATCCAAATCCATTTGTGGGTAACGGCCCGCAAGTTCTTTCAACGCCGAGATATGATCGGGAATTCCGTTGTCTCCCATATTCCCGTAGTATCCGTCGTGGAACGCCTTGGACCGAATCGGCGTCCCCTGCGCATCCACTGTAAAAACGATAAACCCAAGTTCCGGCAACGAGTGCTGCCCTGCCCATCCGCCTAACGAGAAATTCCGAAACCCAATCGGTCCGACCTGCGGTCCCGGATACACATAGTCGATGACGGGATACTTTTTTGCCGGATCGAAGTCGGTGGGGAAGTAGAGATAACCGTACACGTTGGTGAGGCCATCGCGCGCCTTAGCGGCGAACGGAGTGGGTGGACTCCACCCAGTAGCCAACAACCTCGATATGTCCGCCTCTTCAACAGATTGAATCACGGCTCCAGAACGATCACGTACAACCGTAACGGGTGCGGCATCACGTCGTGAATACGTATCTAGGAAATACTGACCCGATGGCAGCATTCGAATGTCGTGGTCCGCGACTTCCGGTGAGAGCAATGTTAACTGAGAGCCATCCAGTCCCACGCGGTACAGATTCCTGAAATACGGATCTCGGTCTGACTCCCGTCCCATCGCTGTGAAGAAAACAGACTCCGTCTCATCTTCTACGCGCAAAGTTTGAAACACCAACCACGGCCCGGACGTGACTTGGTTCAGGACACTCCCAGATTCAATATCGACACGGTACAGATGACCCCAGCCATCTCGCTCCGAATACCAAAGGACTTCTCGGCCACCGGCGATCAGACGCCAATTGGACTGACCGATCATGGGCGCCATTTCCCGCAACGTCGGACCGCTCTCTTCAAATATGATCCTCGTGACACCGGAGGCGACCACGTGTTCGGCCAACGCAAGCGACGTAAAATCTCTGCTGCGGCGAGTGAAATAGAACCGTTCGCTATCCGGCGACCATTGCGTGCCCGTCCACAACGTGTCGCCCGCCGTGAAGTCACCGAAGAGTGGCTCCTGTTCTATCCACTGTCCGCTCCGGCTATCGACATCAAAGATGTGAATGTCGAAAGTGGGCACGATACTGTCACCCGGGAGTGCGTACCGGTACGAATGCAGCGTAGGCCGACCCATGGCTGTTTCCAAAAGATGCAACTCGCCAACGTCCCGTTCGTCATACCGGTGTGTGGCAATGCGTTTGGAATCAGGAGACCACGATAGAACTGGCGGCAGTTTCCTATCTGCGCGGCGAGCAGAGATCTCCTGGCAACACCCTTCCGGGACCACTGCGTACCCGTGGTGCTCCGTGCCGTCCTGACTGAGCTGCACTTCCTCGTCCGAACTCGTGGAGCGAATCCACAGATTCTCGTCTCGCTCGAACGCAACCCACTGGCCGTCCGGAGATGTGATTTCCTCGGCCTTGTCCACCACAACTGAATCGGGGCCAGTGCATGTGTAGCGATCGAGATCACAAGACCAGCGTACCGAATCCCGCACGTGGAAACGGATGCGGCCCTCATCGTTTACGAATTCGAACTCTTCGAACGGGAGCGTGTTCGGCACATAGCTGGTGTCGGCGGCGAGCGAAAGCGCGGCAGCCAGACGAGCATGGTCGAACGCTTGTTGTCTTGTGCGTCGAGCCACATCAACAAGTATGAACTCGTGCCCCTCGTGAACACGATTGCGATACCAGAACCGATCGCCACTCAACCACCGCGGATTGACTTCCGTTCCCGTCACCAAACGTTGTGCGTTCCAATACAGGAACTGCTCGGCGCGTCCGTAATCCGAA
>JAZDDD010000569.1:0-2091 GCA_036679545.1 Gemmatimonadota bacterium
CATGCCAGACACGAAGCTTCCGGTGTTGTCCTACGAGGAACTCTTAGAAGTTGAGTCCGACGAATTTACCTGGCCCACGTTTGACGAAAACACCGCATCGAGCCTTTGTTACACTTCCGGTACGACCGGAAACCCAAAGGGCGTTCTCTACAGTCACCGGTCGACCGTTTTGCACACGTTCGCCATGGCGCTGCCAACAATGCTGAGCGCGAGCGAGCGCGAGGCCATCCTACCCGTCGTTCCCATGTTTCACGTGAACGCTTGGGGTATTCCCTATGTAACCGCCATGACGGGAATGAAACTTGTCATGCCGGGCCCCGGACTGGATGGCGCGAGCTTAACCGACTTGATGAACGCGGAAAACGTCACCATCGCCGCCGGTGTGCCAACTGTCTGGCTCGGTTTGCTCAACCATTGGCGGGAGCACAGCGCGTCCGTTCCCTCGATGCACACGGTAGTGATCGGTGGGTCGGCGCCCAATCGCCCAATGATCGACGCATTCCAAAGTGATTTTGGCATCGACGTACTGCACGCCTGGGGAATGACGGAGATGAGCCCCATCGGCACTGTGTGCAGACTCAAACCATCCATGCTCGACGCCTCAGAGAACGAGCGTCACACATTCCAACTCAAACAAGGCCGAGCCGTGTTTGGCGTCGAGATGAAGATCGTGGGCGAGGACGGTAGCGAACTGCCACATGATGGTACGGCGTTCGGGGAACTGAAAGTCCGCGGACCGTGGGTTTGTTCTTCGTATTTTGAACTCGAGGAGTCCGATGCCCACGACGCGGACGGATGGTTTGCAACCGGTGACGTCGTCACGATCGATCCTGACGGATACGTCAACATCACCGATCGCAGCAAGGACGTGATCAAGTCGGGTGGAGAATGGATCAGCTCTATCGAAATCGAGAACGTTGCATCCAGTCACCCTGACATCGCGCAAGCCGCGGTGATCGGGGTGCCGGACGAAAAGTGGACGGAACGCCCACTGTTGATCGTCGTTCCCAAACCAGGTTGTCAACCTAGGAAAGAAAACGTCCTCGAGTTCTTCGACGGAAAGGTTGCCAAGTGGTGGATTCCAGACGACGTCGTAGTAGTGGACACGCTGCCGCTCGGTGCAACGGGTAAGGTCCAGAAGAAAATCAGTGCCTTTCACAGTCTTGGCGGCCGGAATGATTTCGGTGGCACCGCTGGGGATCCAGCAGGATGAATTCGTGGGTCGTTACCCGGCGTGGTCGCCAGATGGGCAGACCATCGTTTTCTATCGCAGACAAACCGCCGATGGGCCCGGCGATATCTACGTATCCCAGCCGGATGGTTCCCACGAACGTCGCATAACTGACCATCCCGCCAATGATGCTGTCCCCAAGTTTTCTCGCGACGGTGAGTGTATCGCGTTTGTATCCGAACGCGATGGAAACGAGGACGTCTTTGTCATGGATGCCGACGGTGGTCACGTTACAAACGTGACGCAACACGAGGCTACCGACGGCGACCCATCGTGGACGCCGGATGGCAAACTCTTGTTCTCCAGTAATCGAAGCGGCGCCTACGAGATCTATATAATGAATAGAGAAGGTGGGGATCTTCGGCGCGTGACCACCGACGATCGTCGCGATGCGTTGCCGGCCATGTCCCCCGATGGTGATTGGATAGCGTTTCAGCGCACGGTGTCGCGTCGGAATGCGGAGGTCTGGATCACAAACGTCGATGGCGGTACGGAGCGCCGGCTGACCGACTCTCCGTTTTGGGACGGCTGGCCACGGTGGTCGCCCAACGGCAATGAGGTGCTGTTCTCGTCGAATCGTACCGGATCACAACAGCTGTACTCACTCGAGCTAGGCCAAATGCGGCTCAAACGTTTGACTGCGGCGACTCCGGGATTGGTCCGAGCGCACTGGAGTCCGTCTGGCGACCGCATCGTGGCAAATGTGCTCGGGGAAAGTCGAGCCCGGATCGTGGTACTTCCCGTTGCCGCTGCCCGGGTTGCTTCGTTCGAGCCGGTGGCCGTGCGTAACCGCGCTAACGGTATCCACGTAGAGCAGGAGATACTGGCTCGTTATGTTGGCCCGTATGGTACCGAGTCCA
>JAZDDD010000057.1:0-2843 GCA_036679545.1 Gemmatimonadota bacterium
CTAGAATTTGGCGAAGCAATGCCATGTCGTTTTCCAAAAAACGGTCGGCGGCATCGGGGCGAGAGAAATCCGCGAAATAGGACGATCGTTGCGCCTGATCCGACCCCGGTGTCGTGCGGGCCGCACCCAACGCCGCGTAGTGGGGCGTCGATAGAACGGTCAACGATTGAATACGATCGGCCTGAAAGGTGCCGGCTGCCCAGGCAACGGCTCCGCCCCAATCGTGTCCGACCAAATGAAACCGCTCACGACCCAACGCATTGACCATTCCCAGCAGGTCCCGTACGAAGTTTGGCATGACGTACGCGGTCCGTTCGGCCGGTCTGGCGTCCGGCGAGTATCCCCGCTGATCAGGTGCCACGGCCCGGTACCCAGCTGCGCCGAGTGCGCGGAGTTGACCACGAAACACGTCGCCGGTTTGGGGAAATCCGTGCAGCAACATTACCAACTCTCCGTCTTCCGGACCGGCCGCGAGGGCGTCAAACACAAGATCGTCTACCCGCAACCGCAGACGTTCGAATTCCTCTGGTTCGGCGGGAAGTCCAATCCGTCGCAAGACAATCTCTGTCTCCTCACCCCCGCGCCAGGCACCGCGCAGTGTATTCACGATGACCGACTGGCCGTCAACCGCCGCCGTAATACCGTTGGGGCGTGCTAACGTGGAGGTAGTCACCGGGCCATCGGTAAATCCGACGGATCCATCTCCGGTGTACGGTGTGACCTGTCCGTCGAGCCCCACGCGATAAAGCCGGTTCGATGAAATCGTGGTCACCCAAAACGCACCGGCGGCATAGGCGATGTGGGCGTTGCTACCGTCAGGAACGGTGGCGAACCGGGTTGCCCGTCCGGTTGCGTCGATCCGCAGGACGAACCCGTTGCCGAAACTGACTACGTAGTAGGCTCCATCCGGTCCCCGAACGATCCCGTTTGGACAGTCGAGGTCAGGATGTTGTGCAAACGGTGCAACGGCGCCGTCTTGAGTGATGTGCGCAATGGCGGCTCCCCGACACTCGCACACGAGGAGACTTCCATCCGGTTGTACGATCAGTCCAACCGGACCTCGGAGTCCTGAGGACACGAGATCTTCCTGTTGACCGTCCGGTTGGATGCGAATGATCCTCCCGTCCATGAAGCTGGCCTGGTAGATCACGCCATCTGGCGCGACGGTATTTCCGGACGACCCACGAAGATTGTTGGCCAAGGTCTCAACGTCACCGTCCGGACGAACGCGCCAGACGACTTGATCAAAATTTGACACGATAATGTTGCCGAAAGCATCGGCGGAGATGGCACCAATCCGCCCCCGCGACATGAGCGGATGTGTCGTGCGAATGGTGCTCACGGACGGCGTTTGGGCGTGCAGCAGGGTCCCTGTCCCTGCTTTCACCAAAAGGCAGCCAAACAGGCCTAACGCGATGAATGGGGTAAGAGAACGGCATTGTGTCACTACCGACATTGTGATCCTCGTAGGAGGGGGGCTTGTTCACTATTAACGTCGTTGGATGCTGTTATGGGAATGCATCGATCGGTCAAACGATATTCCAACGGGTAAACCGCAATCCAACCGGTGTATTTATATGGAAGCTTGACGCAGCGTGTGCGAGCGTGCGCGGCTGGCGAACAATTCCGTCCCATCCATCATCGTGATCACCAACCGCCCGGTGCGATGTGATTTAATGGTGTTGATGTGGTCGAGATTGACGATGTGGGAACGATGTACGCGAACGAACTGGGTGTGATCGAGTCGTTGTTCGAGTTCGTGCATGCGGACGGTCGCCAGATGCCGATGTGTAACGGTATGCACCATGACATGGTCGTCTCGGGCCTCAAAACGTGTGATGGTGTCGAGTTGAATGGGGGTGATGCGGTCGCCTTCGCGAACCAAAAGGCGGTCTGGCGAGCCGTTGCTTTCGGTTGTGAACGAACCGGTGGTCAGCATGTTTTGGACGCGGGCCAAACGGCTTGAGCAGATAGTCCACCGCGCCGAGGTCAAAGGCCTGAACGGCGTATGCATCATAGGCCGTGGTAAACACAACCGCGGGGACCTTGTCGAGACTTGCTACGACTTCCGTACCGGACAACCCCGGCATCCGGACGTCCAGGAAAAGCAACTCCGCGCGAGTCGATATGGCCGCGGCAAGCGCTTCCTTGCCGTCATGACAGACAGCCGCGACCCGCAACAGGGGCACCGCGCTAACGTAATTGCACAACTTGTACCGTGCGAGCGGTTCATCGTCCGCGATGACGACGGAGATCACGAACCGATCTGCTGAACGGGAAGCAATACAGGTGGGATCGAACCTCCAATCGGTAACAACACACGCGCCCGGCACCCCGCTCCGGGTTGTGACTCCAGAGTTAGCCGTCCACCGCCGGCAGCATTGTGCTCCATGTAACGTCGCAAGGCTTGCAAACCGAACCCCTGTCCCGATTCCATGGTCGCCTTGTCCGCTCCGACGCCGTTATCGGTAACGTCGAGCCGCAACCTTCCTTCTTCCATCGAGGCCACAATGGTCACCGTGCCGGGGCCTTCCAGTGGTGCAATGCCGTGCCTGATTGCGTTCTCGACCAAGGGCTGAAGGCAAAACGGTGGGACGTGCACGTCCAATGTGCGGGGATCGATGTGCGTTTTCACAGTCATCCGGTCTCCAAACCGCAACTGTTCGATGGCGAGGTAATCTTCGACGAATGACCATTCCTGTCGCAAGGTCACGGTCTCGCGGCCCGATTGTTCCAAACTGTACCGGAACAACGTACCGAGTCGTTCGATAGCCTCCTCGGCCAGGCGTTGATCGGTCTCGATCAACGTGGACAACGAGTGGAGTGCGTTAAAAAGAAAATGC
>JAZDDD010000570.1:0-8752 GCA_036679545.1 Gemmatimonadota bacterium
CATCTGATCACAGGTGGGTTCGGTCGGACGATTGGTCGATGGCGCCATGGAGTCCGCGGAATCGCGGAATCAACCCGCTAAAAAACGTGGCCACCAAATCCACTAAATCCACGAACAACGAACGAGTTGTCGGAACGGCGTTTTTTGTGGATTTAGTGGATTTGGTGGCAAATAATTCTGTTGGGTGGTGGGGTTCCTTTGGTTGCCGGGGTTCCGCGGCCAACACAAGAATTAAGTTGATGTAAATCTGCAACACTGTTGTTCGAATCGTACATCACCCCTGGTGTGACAACGGTCACCCGCACGCGCGCAATAAATCAGTAAGTTGAATACGCTGGTCGCGAGCAACCTTCCGAAATCCGAATCGAACAATGGGGAGTACTCTTCCATGTCTATAAACACGTCGCAGTCCCGTGCGGCCCTTTTGGTCGCATTGGCGTGCAGTTATGCCGCATGCGAAAGTTCGCCGGCAACCGGGCCGTTGGACACACTGGGTAGTGACACCGAATTCTTCTCTCCGACCACATTCTCGGAGATGCAGAATAATGCGCAGTCGTCCGGATCGTTGCGGGTAGAAATCGATCTCATTGATGGCTCCCTGGTTGCTCGTGGTGTGACCATCCAATTCACCCACGTCGATAGGGCCGAGGTTCTCGACAGCCGCATTACTGGCCTGAGTGTCAACGGAACGGAAGGTTCCATGACACTAGCACTTGGTGAACTTGTCGTGGGTTTTGACGGCGCAACGAAGTTCTTGGACCGCGAGGAGAACGTGATGTCACTCGATGCGTTCGTGGCGGCCGTCGAGCAAGCTGCACAGGCCGGAACCGAACCAACCGTACGTGCCAGCCGGGCAGCGCCAGCAGCGTTGCAGGCGCCCGACGATGGGACGTTCGTTGCAAGCGAGATCAGGCTCAACCCCACCGACGAGGATGAATCGAGTTTGTCCGTGAACGTCGGGCTCGACAACCTGATTCGGAATGACGCACCACCCCCGGATGCATGGATTCACGTGTTGAATCTCATGATCGAACTGAGGGTAAGCGACGGCATAACCGATATTGACGTCGAGAAACCTGAATTCGACAAGATTGAGTTCGAAGGCGTCGTGGAGTCTGTCGATCTCGCCGGCCGACGGGTCACACTCGCAGGTGGAACTGTTGTCCGGTTGATCGATGACACGAAAATCCGATTTGAAAGCGGAAACGATCACCATTTGGCCTCGTTGAATGCCGTAGCGGAAGCTCTCGCCGATGATGCCACTGTGGTGGCGTATGGGGTTGGGGTTCTCGAAAGCGAAGAGCCACGAACAATCGTTGCAATCAAGGTCGCGTTTGTCGTCCGGCCGCCCCCGATGCACCGTTTCTTCGGTCAGGTGTTGAGTATCGACCTTGAAGCAAACACGTTGACCTTGAACGAAGGTTTCGTCGTCAGGGTCGATGAAAACACGAAAATTCATCAGCCGGACAATGACGCCGACCTGCATCACTTGGGTTCGTTAGAAGCGGCCGCGCGTGCGCTTGGCGAAGGAAAGATCGTCGAAACCGCTGGTCACGGCACCGTCGAATCTGAGTCCGACGGCAAGGTGCACATTCTTGCCGTCGCAATGGTCCTTGAGGTTGCGTTGCCTCCACTGGAGGCATTCGAGGGAGTCGTCGAGTCCGTGAATGTAGCCGAGGGCAGTCTCAAACTGTCCAATGGGCTGATTGTCCAGATGACAGAGAATACCAACGTCCTCACGACAGCTACCGATAGTTGGCGTCTGAAGAGTTTAGAGGCGGTAGCCGTTGCTCTCTCGGAAGGTAAAACCGTCCTGGTACACGGACGTGGTTTGATCGTCAGCGAAGAACCGCGGATCATCGAAGCCGTTGGTATTTCATTCCATGTCGAACCCCCAAACCTCACGGAGTTTGAAGGCACCGTCGCATCTGTGAATGTGGACGCGGGTAGTGTGACCTTGTCCGACGGGGTTGTCATCGTCATCGACGAGGAAACACGATTCAAATTGCGTGATTACTACTTTGCACAAGACGACGTTCCGGTTTTGGAAATCGTGCAGCGCGTCATGAGCGCGGGGATATCGGTAGCGGTCTCGGGAGCGGGCGTAGCAGAAGGAGAAACGATTCGTGCGGTCGTCTTGGTATTCCATTTCAATTTTGTGGGCGAGATGGGATTTGAAGGGTCGGTCGTAAGCGTCGATGTTGAGGCACAGACATTCAAGCTCGACAGCGACCTAACGATTCATATCATCGACAACATCACCATTGATGTGTCAGGTGACCTGAAGAATCTTGCCGCTGTCGCGGAAACCATCGCCACGGGCGTGTCAGTTCGTGCCAGTGGCAGGGCCGTTCTGGTGGTCGAGGGCGACCTGGTCAAGGCCGTGGCAGTGTACGTGAAGTTCGGGATGTAAGACGCGGCCTTTTCACAGCTCGAAAGCCCTTTCGGCGCGTCCCCGTCGTTGGGGCTTTCGTGTTTTGGTCGGACGAGTGCTGTTCCCAGCCGGGTCCACCGAATATGTTATCGGTACGTGAATCTCATGCTACCCGGAGTGCCCGCCATGTTATTGTCTCGATCTTATCAGTTTGTCGGCTTTCTCAGCCTCAGTGTCGTGCTTGCCACAACAACTGTCGCCCAGGAAACACCATCAGACACACTCATGACGGTGGAACATTTCCTTGATTGGGAACGAGTCGGTGGTCCGCAACTTTCTCCCGACGGGTCGGAAGTCATCTACGCGCGTTCACACGTCGATAAGCTTGCCGATCGGTGGGAATCCGAACTGTGGATCATGAACGCGGATGGTTCCAAGAACCGATTTCTGACTCGAGGGTCGGGTCCGCGATGGTCGCCGGATGGAAGCCGAATCGTCTATCTCGCAGAGGGGGAGCCCCAGGGATCACAGCTCTTTGTACGATGGATGGATGCCGAGGGTGCTACATCGCAGATCACTCGAACTGAGAACACACCGAACAATTTTCAGTGGTCACCGGACGGCAATTCGCTGGGATTCATCATGCTGGTCGCCGAACGGGAGACGTGGGACATCAGCATGCCACCGGCGCCGCAAAATGCCGATTGGACGGCCGCCCCGCGTATGGTGACGCGTACACACTACCGTCAAGATCGAGTCGGTTTTCAAGCCGAGGGGTTTACCCATCTCTTCGTGGTCCCCGCAGACGGAGGGACTCCCCGACAGATTACCGAGGGTGCGTGGAATGTTGGCGCACGCTTTTCCGGCATCAATGTCGGTTCCGGTGTTAGCTGGACCCCTGATGGTCGCTCACTGGTGTTCGACGGCTTGATGGCCGACGATGCCGACAATCGGTACGGTGAATCGGAGATTTATCGAGTGAATGTCGGTACCGGCACTGTCGAAACCATTACGAGTGAAAGAGGTTTTTGGACCAGCCCGACGGTATCGCCGGACGGCAACAGCGTGGCTTTCATCGGGTACCCGTACACAACACAGACATACCGCGCGTCGGACCTCTACTCGATGGACATGGACGGGCGGAGGATGCGCAAGATATCTGGCGACCTCGATCGCGACGTGGCCAGCCTGTATTGGAGCCACGACAATCGAGGAGTGTATTTTACGGCGGGCGATCGCGGCTCGCAGAACATCCTGTTCGCATCCCTCGACGGCAGCGTACGCACAGTGACCGATGGTGTACATATGCTTTCGCTAAGCTCCGTGGGCGGGCAACGTACCGCGGTGGGCACACGAACATCTTCGCACGAAGCGGGCGACATCGTACGGATCGATCTGTCGAGTGGCGGAGTGGAAGAACTGACGCACGTCAACGACGATGTGCTCATGGGTAAACGGCTTGGTGACGTGGAGGAAATCTGGTACGAGTCGACCGACGACACACAGGTGCAAGGTTGGATTGTCAAGCCACCGGACTTCGATCCGGATCAACGGTATCCGCTGATCTTGCATATCCATGGCGGGCCGCACGCGATGTACAACGTCGGGTTCAGTTACCCCTATCAGAACTACGCCGCGAACGGTTACGTCGTCTTGTACACCAATCCGCGCGGATCGACGGGATACGGCACTGATTTTGGCAATGCAATTGATAACGGATACCCCTCCGTAGATCACGAAGACCTGATGGCCGGTGTTGATGCGGTCATCGACCGTGGTTACATCGATGAGTCGAAATTGTTTATCACCGGGTGTTCCGGTGGTGGTGTACTCTCCAGCTGGGCCATAGGGCAAACAGACAGATTTGCCGCGGCGGCGGTCCGTTGTCCGGTGATCAATTGGATGAGCTTTGCCGGCACGGCGGATATCGTGCAGTGGGCGTACCATCGATTTGACGGCTACTTTTGGGAAAACCCAACAAAGTGGTTAGAACATTCGCCATTGATGCACGTCGGGAAAGTGAAAACGCCTGTTCTGCTCATGACGGGCGAACTCGATTTACGGACACCAATGTCCCAAACAGAGGAATACTACGCAGCCCTCAAAGTCCTTGACGTCCCCGCGGTCATGTTGCGATTCAACAATGAGTTCCACGGAACGAGTAGCGTACCGTCGAATTTCTTGCGTACACAGTTGTACATCATGGATTGGTTCCGGCAGTATTCGGATACACCCGCAACGATCTCGTCGCGATGAATAACCGTTGGAGGGCTCACATGAGAACGAATGACAGCTTGCGATTGACGGTTTTCCTTGGCCTCACGGTGTTCATGGGCTGTGGCATCTTTGGGCCACAACCTGATGTCATCGCCGAGCGGTTTTGGGATGCGAGTATGGACGGGGATTTCGAACTTGCTGCAGAATACGTAACGGCGCCGAGTGTGAGTTTGCTCGAACGGAATGCGGACAACGCACCGGAAGTCGAGGAAGTTACCCTTGGCGACATGGAGGTTGATGGCGACAGTGCTAGGATTCACACCACGATGACCGCCATGATCAATGAGAAACCGATCGAGGTCGAGTTTGATACGGTCCTGGAAAAAGAGGACGGTCGGTGGAAGGTGGATCTGCGGGCCACAACAGGTCAGATGATCTCTCAATTCATTGGTCAATCGGCCGGGGAAGTCATGGGCCAGATCGGGGAAGTTCTGGGAGAACAAATGCGTGGTATGCTTGATGGAATGGTGCAAGGCCTGGCCGAGGGATTGCAGCAAGCTGGTCAGGCGTTACAAAATGCGCGTCCGGACTCGAGTGGCACTGATTGAGTCACCGGCAAAAAAAGGGGCTGGGGAGCCCGCTCTCTCCCACAACCCCTGAACTACCGGCGGCCATTGGTTTGAGCCAATGTTTTGGTAGGAGCCGCCGACAGTGAGGCCGCAGCCTCAAAGTCAATCCGTGCTCCTATTCTAGCCCGAGTCACTCAAGCCGCGCACAAGTAGTATTTGCGGCAAGACAAGTGGTCGCGGTCGCTGGAGTCGCGAACGCGAAAAGTGCCCGTCGGCATTAAGCCAACGAGCGATAGTTTAGGGGAATTGTCCTGAAACTATTCTGCCACGGGCAGGCGGCCCATGACCAGCGAGACATAACGATCGCCGGAGACCCTGTACTGCAACGATCCATTGTAAGCTCGTAGGGCGAGGTCCCAGCTCCCAAAGCGCCGTTTGTAGTAGGCTAACACTCGGACCCCCACGCAGGCGTTGCGCCGAAGACTGGTAAGTGGAGCGTTCCCGCACTCAGACCGAAAAGACTGTCCCCAAAAATTCGGCATCACCTGCATTACACCGATTGCCCCGACTCGAGACACCGCGAGGGAATCGCCACCCCAGTTCTCCGTCATCGACACCGCCAGGGCCATATCAGCCGAGATGCCAGCCCGCCGAGCTTCGGCCCGGACTACTAAGACTCTCAGGGCGTGTGGCGACTCCGGCGCTGTGGCGATGATTGGCTCGGCCGTCAGAATTGGCACCGGTTGTCTCGGTGACTCAGCCACCAATGACCACAGGACTCTGATAAACAACCCCACGCCTAACAAAAGAGTTGGTATTCGCATCTTCGGAGCCATTCAGTCCCCCGGTTCATGGCTATCGTCATGCCCGCAAACGTTTTAGCAATGTCCTCACTATAATCGGCAGGACTCAACGCCAGGTAAAAAGCCGCCTGGTCGGAGTCAAGTGATCATGTAAGGAATCGCACAGAGTTGGTGGTGATCCGGGACACGTGTGGGCGGGTCGTACTGCCCGTTTCGAGCACTCTGGTTGACAATGATTATCATTTGGCGAATGGATGGTTGACCGTGTGCTCCATCGGCATCCACGTTATCCTTGCTCGACTATGACGGGTCTTGAGAGTCAGCTCCCCAAGCTGTCACTCATCTGCTTGGGTGCTCCTACGGTCCGCGTCGGTGGGGCGCCCCCCGATGGGTCGGTCATTTGGCGAAAAAATCTCGCTCTGTTGATCTACCTGGCGCTTGCCGAGGGCAAGACGAACTCGCGGGGCCATCTTGTTGGCCTGCTCTGGCCCGAAAAACCCGAAGAAAAAGCTCGCCACTCCCTCAACGAAGCCATTCGCAGACTTCGAAGTGCGCTTGGGGCGGATCGCCTGATCTCCAAAGGTGACCGGCTGAGCTTGGCTGACGTTGATCTTGAGGTCGATGCGTTCGAATTCGAGCAAATCGTCCGGGACGATCCCGCTGTGGCCATTGATATTCCGACCGGCGAATTTCTGGACGGCCTTGTGATCGAAGATGCCGCGCCCTTCGAACAGTGGGTTGCCGTGCAGCGGGAGCGGTATAGCGCGTTATGGGCCGGCGCTCTTGTGACAGTCGCCGATGCGGCAATCATGGATGACAAGTTGGCTCACGCACAGGCGTTGGCGCGGCGGGCGTTGAAGGTGCAACCATTCAATGAACTAGCGGTCCGTATCCTGATTCGCGCTGCGGCATTGGCGGGGGACGTGTCAGGCGCACAAATGGTCTTTCGAGATTTTCAAACCCGCATTCTGGAGGAGTTGGATGCGACGCCGAGTCTGGAGCTGGTCGGTTTGATCGATCGCGTGCGCGATCAGCGGTGGTGGGCGGGAAGGGGGGAGCACCAAGCCGGAAACGAACCGCGACTTGTCGGTCGATTCGACCTGCACCGCATGGCCTTCGGGACCGTGTGCAATAGGACGAGACGGGCAAAATGCCTCGTTGTTACCGGTGGTCCCGGGATGGGAAAAACCAGGCTGCTCAATGAGTGTCTCGCGCGAGCGAGTTTGGACGGTGCACTTACGTTGGTGGCGCGGCCACTCGAGAGTGATCAGGACACGGCGTGGAGCACGTTGCGATCGATGATTCGGGCCGGGCTGGGCGATGCATCAGGAATGGCGGGTGCACCACCCCATGCGTTATCGACCCTGGCGGCGTTGGTTCCAGACTTGGCACAGCGTTTTACACCTGTCGAACCGCAGGACCGCGGGGAGATCGTTCAAGCGCTCGTTTCTTTTTTTGCGGCGGTTTGCGACGAACAGGAAATCGTCATTGCATTTGACGATGCGCATTTGGCGGATCGATCAACGCTCGGTGTCTTGGAAGCGGCGTTGCCGCAGATACGGGATCTGCCGATTGGCATTGTACTCTCCGTTGGCACGTCGGTCGCGGTACCACCGGAGTTGCTACGACTTCAGAGTGCGGTTGGGCATGCGGTTTCCGGGCGTGCGCTGGAATTGGATCCATTGGACAAGGAGGCGGTGAAGTGCATGGTCGAGGAGTTGGCACCGTGGTGTAAGAACGCCGGCGACGTGGACCGACTCACGCGGCGATTGTTATTCGAGGTTGAAGGCAATCCCCAGCTTGCCGTCACGATTCTCCGGGCGCTCGGCGAACACGCTCTCCCCGAGGAGAAACCAATGTGGCCGCGGCCCCGGGCCACCATTGAGACACCGTTGCCGTTTACGATACCGCCGTTGTTGCGAAGTGCTGTGCTCGCCAGGATCGAGTGTCTCGATGGTGCCGCCCGGAACGTCCTCGAAGCGGCGAGCGCCGGTTACATCGCGATAGAGCCAGGTTTGGTTGCGGCGTTGTTGGATATCAACATCGATGACGTTGAACGCCATCTCGAAACGTTGGAACGGCAGGATTTCGTGAGATACCAGGATGGACGTCATGTGTTTGCGGCGCCGCTCCTCAAAAAGGCCATTGAGGAAGCCTGCCTGACCGATGGTCAACGACGGCGTTGGGCGAAAAAGAGTATCGCTTTTCTCGGTGAGCGTCGAGACTCTGCAGCGTCGCTATTGCGTGTTGAGTTGTACACCAAAACCGGCGAGAACGACAGGGCTTTCGATGAGTCGATGTCTATCGCGCACGCAGCAATGGCTGACGGATCGTATGGAACTGCGAGACGCGCGCTTGCCGCTGCGGATGTAGCAGCCGGTGAGGATGGGACGCGCAGTCAACGGGTCAGCACGGCGAGGAAGGAGCTTTCTGCTAAACCACTTCCTGAGGACGTACGACGATGATGGCATCGACGAACGTTGCCGTTTCGGGCTCGTTGTCGAAATCGTCTTCCTGAATGTATCTGACCCGCTGCTTCACAAGTAAATCGTATAACTCACGGAGATTTCGTCCGCGTATAACCACTTTGTGTTCTTGAAATTCCATGGTGATCCCGTCGATGGGATGATATGCGATGGACTTGAGGTGTGTGTATGGGAGGGCCACGGCCACATGGTTGTGGCCACGGAAATCGACCATTGCCGGGTCAGGTTCGTCCGGCGTTATGCCGTACGGTTCGACAATACGACTGGTTCGCAATGCGACGGGTGATTCCACGGAGTCTCCGG
>JAZDDD010000571.1:0-8784 GCA_036679545.1 Gemmatimonadota bacterium
GTAAGGAGATTGCTTGCAAGGAATCACTCTCTGGTTCGATCGAACGTTTCCTGACAAGCCGCCGATTGAGAACTTTCCATTCGTCATTGAACGTTTGCGTGGTACACCGGTTCGGGTGCGAGCCCAAACGTCGGTGTTGTCACGCGTACAATCGCAGATGCGTGTCGATGGTGCGTGGTCCGTTCTGGAACAGGTCGGACATTTGGGCGACCTTGAGTCACTTTGGCTGGGGCGCATCGACGACTTTATGAATGGTGAACTGGAGTTGCGACCTGCAGATCTCACGAATCGTTTGACTCATGAGTCGCATCATGACGAGCGGAGCCTTGACGATCTGCTTACCATTTTTGATGCCGCACGAAAAAAAATGGTGGACCGGTTGGAAACCATATCGCTGGACGACGCCGGGCGTTCATCTCGGCACCCCAGGCTTCAGCAGCCGATGCGTTTGATTGACTTGTGTCTCTTTGTGGCCGATCACGACGATCATCACCTCGCAGTTATCACGAAGATCATAAGCACATGAAAGTGGAAACACTGGCGGTGCATGCGGGCCGGACAATAGAACCGGGAGATCCGGTATCGAATTCCATCGTTCTCTCAACCGTTTTTCAAAAATCAGCCGATGGTTCTTTGCCTTCCGGACATCTGTACACGAGGCACAGCAATCCGAACCGCGAATCCCTCGAGGCGTGTCTTGCCGAACTAGAGGGAGGAGCGGTCGCCGCCGCATTCGCATCGGGATCTGCCGCGTCGATGGCAGTGTTTCACGGTCTGTCGCACGATGACCATGTGATTGCGCCGCAAGACATTTACCATGGAACACGGGTATTGCTCGATAAGCTATACGCACGTTGGGGGCTGCGCATCTCGTATGTAGACCTTACCGACCTGTCTGCCATTCGCAAGGCGACGACGGACAGCACGCGTTTGGTGTGGATTGAGACACCATCAAATCCGCTCCTCACAGTGACGGATATTGAAGCAGTCGCGAACGTTGCGCATGAAGTGGGAGCGCTTGTCGCGGTGGACAATACCTGGCCGACTCCAATCGTTCAGCGACCATTGACGCTCGGTGCGGATATGTCGATCCATTCCACGACGAAATATCTCGGTGGTCACTCAGATCTTCTCGGTGGTTGCGTCGTAGCGAAAAGTCCAGACGGTTTGTTCGAACACGTGAGGGAATTTCAAACCAAGGGCGGTGGCGTACCGTCGCCGTTTGATTGCTGGTTGTTGAGACGAAGCATTGCAACACTACCGTACCGAATGCGTGCCCATTGTGACAACGCCAGGACAATCGCTCAAGAATTGTCACAACACCCGAACGTCGAGACTGTTCACTATCCCGGACTGTCGCAACACCCGCAACATGCCATTGCCAAACGGCAGATGGCAGATTCTGGCGGCATGTTATCCTTCCAAGTGCGTGGCGGCCGCAAAGCGGCATTCGCCGTTGTCTCGAAGGTCAAGCTCATTGCACACGCAACGAGTCTCGGTGGTGTGGAATCGTTGATAGAACATCGCGCCTCGGTGGAAGATCCGACGACAAGCACACCAGAGAACCTCCTGCGTCTATCCGTTGGTATTGAAAACGTAGAGGATATCCTGGCTGATTTGATGGTTGCTCTGGGTTGAGTCCGCCTTTCGCAGTCTTGTACGCCCGCTTACTGACCTTGTTGGGCCGTTGGCGGATTGTGCGTGGGGTTAAATGGAGTCTCGGTCCCAAGTTTAGCGTGGAAGGAAGTTTGAGAAGTGGGCCCACGCAAAGGCCGGGAGGTACATCGTGACGGATTGTGCATGGCGTTTTCGCGATGACAATTCTTACTCCACGTTCGTCGGAAATTGGTTCGTGATGGCAATGGCACCGCGTTGGAGGGCGTTGTTGGAGCACCAGTGCAAGGTGCGGAGTTCAACCGTTTGTTGCCCAGGCAACCGACTTTCGGGATCTTCCGAAGATGGTAGGAGAGAGACAACCCGCGAAAATCGCTGACGCTAAAGTCGGAGAAGAGTTCGCCGTGGCGAGTGGCCCCTCAGGTCGCCGCTTTTGGTTGTTCTATACGGCCGCTTGGATTCCCTACCTCTATATCTATGCATCGACACTCCTCATAACAGGCGAGGCCTCGTTTTGGCCCGCCGTGTTGGTGGCGTTAGCCAGCGCCATGCCCTTGGCATTTTGGGGTGTGACGGTGGTGTGGTTCACCGGCCAGATGAGGGCGCCCTCACCGAGGTGGCCCGTTTTCCTCGGGGCCTATCTGGGCTACGGCGTTGGTTACGCCGTCCTGTCCACAACGTGCACCGGGCTGTTGTTGAGTTTCGTGCTTCCTTTGATCATCGATTTCACAGTGATGGAGAAAGGGGGGGCCGGTACCGCAGTCGTTTTTTGGCAGTTGTTCATGGCGCTGATGGTGTACGCAACGATCGCAAGCATTACCTATGCGTTTCGCTCGGCCTTACATCTGCGGAAAGAAGCACATCGCGCGGCCCGCGCCGAAGCGCTGCAAGCCAAAGCCGAGTTGCAAGCGCTGCGAGCACAAATAAATCCGCATTTTCTCTTCAATACGCTTCACTCCACCCTCGCATTGGTACGAAGTGATTCTGCCGCCGCGGAGGAGGCGATCGAACAGTTTGCCGATCTGTTGCGATACACAACTCGCATCCACGCCGAGGCGCTCGATCGGATACCGCTTGGCGATGAATGGAAGTTTGTCGAAAACTACCTCTCACTCGAACGACTACGGTTAGGGGACCGACTCAAAGTGTATTCGGCGGTTGATGATGACGCACTGGAACAACTTGTGCCCGCGTTCTGCCTCCAACCCTTGGTGGAAAACGCCATACGGCACGGAATTGCCCCTCGAGCCGGTGGTGGCTCGATATGGATCGAGGGGGCCCGGTTAGACGACGGGGTGATGTTGAAGGTGCGTGATGACGGTCCCGGGTGTAAGAGCGAACGTGTAACGCGCAACGGTCGCCTGGGTCTGCGTCTAGCGCGCCAGCGCCTCGATGTACTGTATGGGAACGACGCATCATTCAACGTCGAGACGGCTCCGGGCAAAGGCTTCACGGTCACGCTTTGGATCCCTGCGCAGCCGGCTCATGGTGTGGAGTTGGCGGTGGCTGAATGATTCGGGCCGTCATTGCTGAGGATGAACCGTTGGCGCGGCAAACCGTCCGGGACTTTATTTCCGAAACCGACTGGGTCGTGATCGAAGGAGAGGCACACGACGGGCGCGAAGCGGTTCGCCTCGTTAACAAGTTGGAACCGGATCTATTATTTCTCGACGTACAGATGCCCGAGCTAACGGGTCTTCAGGTGCTCGAGCGTATCACACATTACCCAACGATCGTGTTTACAACCGCATACGATCGATATGCGGTGGCTGCATTTGAGGTTGAAGCGATCGACTATTTGGTCAAGCCATTTGGCCGAAAACGTTTCCATGCGACGCTCGACCGTGTACGGCAGCGCATTGAGGAATCGAACGAGGGGTCTCCGGTGGTACGCGCGCAGGACGCGTTGCGCGACGGCCCCCTACGAAGACTCTTTGCGCGGAAGGGCCAGACCATAGTTCCTATCTCGGTCGATGAAATTGTGCGTATCGAAGCCGGCGAGAGCCATGTCGCTGTGTACGCGGACGCCAAGCGGTTCAACGACCTCGAAGGCCGGCTCGACCCCGCACGTTTTCGCAGGGTGCATCGGTCACACATAGTCAATCTCGACTTCATCAAATCGATGGAGCCCTATGACGATCGCCGCCTGGTGTTGACGATGCGGGATGAGTCGAATGTGATCGCAAGCCGATCGGGGTCACAGGCCCTGCGCGGTTTGGTTTGCTGAACACATTCGGCCTTGCCGAGTGCCGTTTGCGCTGATAAATACACCCTTCCCTTGAAAATGCGGTGGAGATTATGTCATCTCTCTTAGAGATGCTCACCGGGCAATTGGCCGGTGGGGCATTAGGTCAAATCAGCAAACAATTGGGCGCGGATGAAGAAACGACGGGCAATGCTGTTTCCGCGGCGTTACCCGTACTGCTCGGCGCTCTGGCCAAGAACTCGTCGAACGCGAATGGTGCGGGAGCCCTTTTAGGGGCACTGTCAAAAGATCACGACGGAAGCGTTTTGGATAATCTCGCCGGATTTCTGGGCAAACCCGACGAGCGGATGGGTGAGGGGATCCTGGGGCATGTCCTGGGTGGTCGCCGGAACCACGTCGAACGAAACGTCGGTAAAGCGAGCGGTCTCAATGCCGCGGGCGTGACGCGGCTGATGACCATGTTGGCTCCGCTTGTCATGGGTGCACTTGGACGAACACAACGTCAGCGCAAACTGGATGCGGGTGGTCTTTCGGACCTGCTCGCTAGCGAGCAGACTAACCTGCAGCGGCAAAACCCGCAGCTGGGCGGTCTGGCCAAGCGAAAAAGATGCAATCGAAGCGCAAGAAGAAACGAATCGCGAGTTGATCAAGGCGAACAAACTCACCCGATTTGTTCTTGGTCTCGGGTTAAATGTTGAAGACCTCAAGGTGCAATATGATGACGGCACCGCGACTGTGCGCGGCCGTGCAGCAACGCAGGCGGATAAAGAAAAAGTCGTCTTGGCCGTTGGAAACACCGAAGGTGTGGAACAGGTTGACGATCGGATGGAAGTTTCGACACCGGAAGCCGAAGCTCAGATGTACACGGTGAAGAGTGGTGATTCACTTTCGAAGATAGCCAAGGAGTTTTATGGTGATCCCATGAAGTACCCGGCCATCTTCGAGATCTCATTTATCCGGGCCAAGTGCTGCGAATTCCTGCAGGCGTCTGATTGAAAAAACCCCGGTGCCATGCACCGGGGTATTGTTTTGCCGGTAGCTCAGTACTTGGTCGATGCCTACGTGAGGGGCAGGGCCGCGAATATTTGAGCTTTCGTGGGTTTTGTGGCCATTCGTGTTGCGTCTGAACCCGGCGTTCGCAAGGAGTAGCTGTTACGCCGTTTCGTCTAGCGTTTTTTCAAGCCCCGACCACATTCGCAACAAAGTCTGGCGCGAAGCGCGTAACGCGTGTATGCCCGCTGTTGTCACGTTAAAACGACGTCGCGGATGGCCCCCACGCCGTGGTATCGCTGTTTCCATCTCCCACTCAATGAATCCCTTTTGTTCCAACCGATCGAGCGTGCGGTAGAGTGCACCCCGGGATACAGGATGGCCAGCCATTCGTTTCAGCTCGTCGCGAAGTCGCAGTGCATACGCCTCATCCGCTAATTGGAGGACGCCGAGCAAAACGAGTTGTTCGAGTTGGCCAATGGTCGTATTTCTTTTCAATGCGCTTGTCCTATTCCGAACGGAGCGCCGCGACCGGATCGACGCCCGCCGCACGTCGCGCGGGTATGTAGGTAGCCAAGGCCGCCACGCCGGCAAGCACGAACGTTACGGATAGGTATGTGATGATATCATACGTTTGCGTGCCAATGAGAAATGACGAAAGTGCGCGGGCGGCGAGAACGGAAACCGCCAAGCCGAGCACAAGCCCAACCACGACCAATCGAAAACCCTCTTGCATGACCATTGCGACGACGTGGGTCTGCCGTGCGCCAAGGGCTACGCGGATCCCGACTTCACGTGTTCGTTGTGCAACGGACACGGCGATCACACCGTACAACCCAATGCCCGCGAGTAGCATTGCGACGGTACCGAATGTCGTAATGAGTGCCGCCCCCATGCGTGGCGCAAAAAGTGTAACGGCAAAATGCTCCGTGATGGTCTTCGCTTCGAACATTGGCACGTTTGCGTCCAATTCCGTCAGCGCATTTCGCATGGCAATGACCACGGGCACGGGGTCGGTCGCCGTACGGGCAAGCACGGTCATCATGGGCTTGTAATTCTGGTTGAATGGAAGAAAGAGGAATGCGCGCGGGTCTTCCCCAAGGGTTCGCACCTTGATGTCGCGCGCTACGCCTATGACTTCGACCCGTGGCGCATTCGCACCGGTGCTGAGCAAGATCGTCCTGCCGTTTACATCCAGCGTGTTCCAAAACTGTCGTGCCATGGTCTCGCTAACGATTGCCACGGGTGCGGCCTGTGCGTTGTCGCTCTCGTTGAACGCCCGTCCTCGCAATAGCGGTATATCCATCATGGCGAAGAAACCCTCGCTCACAATGGTGAAATCGATTTCCGGTGGGTTCTCCCCCGAAGAGGGCGGCATCTCTGGCGTATGCACACTCGTCGTCTGCAAGCCTAAACCCAAAGTGAGTTGTTCCGTCATCGCGACGGAGGAAACCCCCGGGATTGCAGCGACTCTTTGGATATACCGTTCGTAAAAAGCCTTCCCGGCAACTTGGTCTGTGTACGGGCCACGCGACACGTCGAATAATGCCATGGCTACCGCCTCGGTTCGGAAGCCGGGATCGACGTGTTGTGCGTTGCGTAGGCTGCGCACGAAAAGACCGGCACCCACGAGCAACAACACCGACATCACGATCTGTGAAACGACGAGTATGTTACGAAGCCCGAAGCGCCGACCGTTCAACCGTAATGTCTGAGTTTCATCCTTCAAGACGGCGATGAGTTGCGGACGAGAACCACGGATCGCCGGCGCCATTCCGAAGAGAATGCCCGTGAGCGCGGACAATCCGAACGTAAAGAACAACACAGATCGATCGATGCTCAAATCAATGGTGACCGGAACCGGAATTGGCGGTTGGAACGAGACGATGGCACGCGCGGCCAATGACGCGATGAGTAACCCGACGACTCCCCCAACGACTCCGAGTATGCTGCTCTCGGTGAGCAATTGCGCGACGACACGCCACCGAGGCGATCCCAACGCCGTTCGGATCGCTATTTCCTTCGACCGTGACGAGGCGTGAACCAGAAGGAGGTTCGCGAGATTTGAACATGCCACCAGTAGCACAATGCCCACCACGGCCATCAGTAGCCCCGCCACGGGGTATAATACGGAATCGATCATCGGATGTAGACGCACATCATTCGCCGGCATGATCGTGACGCTGTTGCGATCCGCGTTGGACAACGGAAACTCCGTTGCAAGCGCCGATGCCAGAACGCTCAAGCCCCGTTCCGCCTGCTCGATTGTGACCCCCGGTTGTAACCGGGCGTACATGAACTTCCCACGGGATCCGCGTTCTGCATCGGCCTGAGCGCGGTTGGGTTCGACGAAAAGCGACGTGCCGAACGGAATCCAATAGTCCGTCGCAATGCCGACGAACGTTCCGCTGAAGCCCTTTGGGCCCACGCCGATGATGGTGACGGCTCTGTCGTTGAGTCGTATGTCACGCCCGATAATGTTAGGATCTTGTCCGTAAACTCGATCCCACACCTGATGGCTGATCATGACGACCGGTTGAGTGCCAGCCTCCTCTTCGTCATCCTGAAACGCGCGACCAATCGTCGGCGCTAATCCCATCATCGAGAAAAAGTTGGATGAGAAAACTTCGCCGAACACGGCCTTGGATTCAGCATCTGTAGCGAAACTCAGAATTGTCGTCTCCGCAACCACCGCGGCGCGAAAGAGGTCGGTCCGCTCCTTGTAGCTCAAGAAATCTTGATACGATACGGCAGATGGTTCATCCGAATTCCGTCCGTTTGTGAACACACGAACGAGCGTCTCGGGTTCGTCGTACGGCAACGGGCGAAACAGTATGGCGTTGACGATGCTGAAGATCGCAGTGTTGGCGCCGATGCCCAAACCGATGATGGCAATGGCGGTCAACGAAAACGCCGGGCGTTGTATCAACCGACGTGTGGCGAAACGGATCTCGTATAGAAGGGTTTCCATATAATTGTTTCTGCGCGTGGGGCGACGAATTGGCTTTCCAGTAATACGTGGGTGGGTTGCCCAATATTCAAAAGCCAAACGAATAACGGTCACACGGTACCAAAGACGTGCTCGAATCGGCGAACGGTCGGCTCGATCCAGGTATTCCTCGTGGAGGTCGCCCAGGACGGAGCGACCGACAGGGCTGTCAGGCAGGACTGTCCGCAGCACCAGGGTGGCCCAACGTGGTGGTGACTTATTCGATGTCGTATTTTTATACATCGATAACCAGTCTATTCATAAGTGCTTAATGCGTAGAGCTTTATGGATCTGGATGGGCTGCCGGATGGTTCCGGCGTCAATCGGTGTATACTAGGACGACATCGATGTCAGGGAAGTTTCAATCGATCTACTTTTCGAGAAAACTCTTCATCTCGTCAAAACGTGAACGTGTTCCAGCATCGACTTCCGGATATTTGAGACCCAGGTTTTTCATCGCTTCGGTGACAATCTTGGCGACGATGATGCGCATATTTGTTTTGTTGTCTGCGGGCACGGCATACCACGGCGCCCACGGGCGCGATGTGGCGTTCAACGCAGATTCGTACGCTTCCATGTATTCGTCCCAATGGCCACGCTCCTTCACATCGCCGATTGAGAATTTCCAGTTTTTCGCCGGTTCATCGATGCGGGCCAAGAATCGTTGACGCTGTTCTTCTTTCGAGACATTGAGCCAGAACTTCAGGATCAACGTTCCATTCCTCGCCAGGTGTTGCTCGTGTGCACGAATCGAGTCAAAACGTTCCTCCCATATCGTTCTGGTATCAAGGCTTGGTAACCGTTGGGAGACGAGGATCCCCGGGTGTACGCGCACGATGAGCAGTTCCTCGTAGTAACTACGATTAAAGATCCCAATACGTCCGCGTTCCGGTGACGCCAGCGATGTTCTCCACAGAAAGTCGTGGTCAATCTCGTTTGTCGATGGCTTCTTGAAGGAAAACACCTGACAACCGGCCGGGTTGAC
>JAZDDD010000572.1:0-4523 GCA_036679545.1 Gemmatimonadota bacterium
AAGCCTGGAGCCCGACGGAAAGATCGAATGGCAACGCGGATATCCTGAAGCAACGGGGTCATAGTCTCTCTCCAAACGGGAGGGCGGTTTGGCGGCTGAACGGGACTACCCGGATTTAGGTTTCGACGGCGACGAACGCGTAACAAC
This sequence comes from Gemmatimonadota bacterium, assembly GCA_036679545.1. Lineage (GTDB taxonomy): Bacteria > Gemmatimonadota > Gemmatimonadetes > Gemmatimonadales > GWC2-71-9 > JAZDDC01. The sequence continues at coordinate 148 of JAZDDD010000572.1, forward strand.
CATTGGGACGACGCGGACCGGGTCAGATCTCGGATGACAATCCACCAAACGCGCGCCTTTCCGGCTCCGGTTCTATGTGTCGACAACAAGTCTGCGAAGTCTTGCTCCATCTGTGCTCCGAACGCCTTGCGGAACCAAGATGGATACAACCAGAGTAAACGGCCATACCACCAACGATGGAGCCTGTTTGACAAATGCGAGTTACGAACCCTCATGGCCACAATCCCTGGGCCCGCACGAGATCCGCCGCCTTCACCACGCGGTGCGCGTCCGCTCGCAAAATGTCCAGCCCGGTCAGCGTCAACGCGTACCGCTGTCGCGTCCCGCTGGGGCCACGCGCACGTTCGACCTCCGCTTCTTCAACCCAGCCAGTTTGCACCATGCGGGACAACGCACCGTACACGGTGCCCGGACCGACAGGGAGACCGACTTCGGCAAGTGCCTGCATGATGCCGTACCCATGCAACGGCCTCTCCGCAATGGCTAACAGTATGTGGAAAGACGTGGGTGTGAGCGCCGGTTGTGCGTTGTTTGGTCGAGCCATGCAAAACCTCCAAATTACGTCACACGATATATCAGATGACGTAATATACGTCAACTCCTGTGAAGTTCCACCCAACCCGCCAAGTCTCGGCTCCAACACTTCGTCCCTGACGCGACGACCGTGAAATCGTCGGACCCCATCAAATCCGGTCGGCATGGCTCCTTGGGCCTGGCGACGGAAGCCACGCCGCGTTGCGTTTTTTCGTTGCGCGAGGTCAACACAAGGAACCGAAACGATGCATTTAACTGTGGTGGCGTCTACGCGACACTTGCACGATTGAGAAAAAGTTCACAGTCTAATGGTAGCGGAGTTCCAGCAATAACACCCCGCGATTACGGAACGCGGTCGCCATAAAAACACTTGCCGGTTCTGCATACCGGTACGCAAGGCATCAGATCACCTCAGACGAGCGCGGGGGTACTATGGGGACTCGTCGGTTCTTTTTGTGCGTGTTATTCGCGTCAACCGTGGGCATTTCGTCGCCGTTGTTGGTTACGGCCCAGACGCGTGGCAACACGATCACTCAGCCGTATCAATTCACATTTAAAACTAGCGGTCAAAGTATGTGGGGGCCGGCGGACGCGCCCGCCAATATCGACTATCGTTACTCTCTGTGGGACGTCACATGGAACGTTCCAACGCGCCAAACAGGCGACGTCGTCACCGTTGTCGATTGGGATTTTGGCGGTCGCATCCGTGGTTCGACGGGTGGAGCAACCGGGCTTGCGGTTCGCTTTCACAACGTCGAAACGGGATCGGTCGATCTCGTATATCCCGTCGATATCGTCGTAACACTGCCAGAACCGAATTCCTTCCGTGATGGTGATACAGTCACGATAGGTTCGGCGTATTCGTTGGGTCCGGGCTGGTCATTCACCACTGCGCCACCGGCAATCGACGTCACGTTCGACGGTCGCTTTGGTTTTCAGGCATCGTCATCTGTTGATGTGTGCTTGTTCGGATGTACTGGTTTTCCACTGACACCAACGCCATACCGGGGGCAACCGTCCAGGCCTTACCACACACGTTCACATTTCTCGAATCGAATTTTCATGGCATCGGCGGCACCGTGGATCGTCCACGTGTGATGACGTCCGCATCTGTGCAGCCGGATGGTTATGGACTCTCAGCAACCGGTTCACACACGTATATCGACATCTCGATTGATTGGGATAGCTATACGACGAAAGTCACCCGTGTGCCACTCGGCGCAGATACACCGAACATCGGTGGTGCGAGTGCTTTTTACGACATCATGGACGTCAGATCCCTCATCACACTCGCTGAATCCAAGGCACTCGAATTTTTGCCTGACCTGCGCCTGACGGCGGTATTGCCGATGGTCGTGGACTATACGGTTAAAGATGGAACCGGTGCGGTGGTAACGTCGGGAACCGCCAGTACCTTCGAGTTTAAGGTGGGGCACAGTGTCGATGTAGCGTTCCCGCTGGGAATGAAGGATCCACTGCGGCACGTTCCGACGTACGCCCTCAACAATACGTTTACGAGCACCACCACCGGAGAGGTGACGGACGATTTGGTGATGACGGTGTTGCAACTCGGTTTGACGGTACCCACCGTCGTGGTGGTGCCGGAGATCTGCGATCCGACTGGCGTTCTGGGCTGCACACCAGAAGTAAAATCCCCAAAGATCAATCTGGGGTTGGGACCACTCTATCGGCAGACACTCGCCTCAGAAACATTCTCAGTTCCTTTCTACCCCGGTGGAACCTGGCAACTCCAGGGTCTCGCGGCCATGACGGGAGATCCGTTCTTCCTGGATCCGGAGAATCCCATCGTAACGGTCGCAACCAGTTTCAATTCGTCCGTGCTCGAGAACACCGGTCCGCCCGGGACGCTCACGCAAACCATACATGTTCGCAACGACGGAGATGTGAAGCTCTCCACGGTCGCACTAGCGGACGCACTCCAGTGGGCGCTGTGGTATGAAGACGGCGGCCCGTACTATATCCCGGTCGATCACGCCGGTGAATATCCTGAGATTTTTGTCCTGTCATCGATTATCAGCGACCACCTGACCCTTGTTGACGACTTCGACGGATCAGAGATCTTAAACCGTACGACACTCGCGACCGGCGCGGACATGCTCGAAGTAGGACAAACGGCCACCATTAAGATCGTGATGACCTCGTTGCACGACCGACTGTACGGCGCAAGCCTCTCGACATCCGGTGTCAGCCCAATCGGAACGTTGGTCAACAGTACCGGCTGGGGATCTCTCGGTGTTTTCAAACTGGATATCGATGCCTGCAAACTCCCACGCAGGTGGCGACACAAGGTCTCGGGTTACATCGCGGGAACACATTTGATGGATGTGAATACGGTCGATCTCACATCACTTCGTATTGAAGGCGTAGCGCCGACGGAAGTGGAAGTTTCAGGGTACGGCGACTACGGCCGCATATGGTTGGAGTTCAACCAGGACATCCTAGTGGACTCTCTCCGTGCCCGGCTCAAGAAAATGACCGTTGCACCTGGTGCGATAGTGGCCATGGAGGGTACGTCGGGTCCCGATATGGCCGAGGCCATTTCGGCGGAGGACGTGGCAGAGCAGATGTTAGACGGCACAGCCCTGCTGGACCGACAACAAATCAATGCGCTCGACGAACTCGGTAACCAAAACGGGCAGTTCGATCTTGGTGATCTCCGGGCGTTGTTGCTCGCACAGGGCGCCATCCTCGATGAGTCCAGCGTAACGGAACCAACAGAACCTGATGTAACAATCTCCGCAGACAAAACAGGCGGCCGACTCAAGGGCAATCGACGCACGGACAATCGACACGCGGCTAACGTCAGACGGCGTCGTGGTCATTGCCAACCGCGGCATGGCTATGTATCGGTGCCTGCTATTATTACGGGCAACTTTGTCGATGGCACGCCATTCATCGGTGAGGACCTCGTCAACATCCGCGAGGAAGACTAATGCACATTACAAAACTACGATTGGGTCTCATCATTGCCCTCACGGCGCCCGTGGGCTTCTCGGCGTGCGAGGACGGAACACTCGCGTCTCGCGCGGTGCCTGGCACACTGACCGTGTCTCTCGAAACATTTGGTGGTGCGATGCCGGGAGCCGTGACGTTAACCGTCGGCGGCACACTGCTGGGCCCGCCGGTCTCCGCGGATCGTCGCTACCAGGTGTTCGTCGAAGGCGTCACACCGTCATCGGCGATAATAGCCGTGGTCGGAGCCAAAGTCAGTGGACCACTCATACGGATCGACGTACCGGACATAACCGACGTGTCGGCGTACAACGTCAGGATCATCGAGATGGTCGATGCGCAAAACGAACCATGGGCGGTTGACCCGGGCTACCGGCTCGTAATCGACGCGGATGCATCTCCCACGGGGAGACGCGCGGATTTCGGTCCGGTCATGTAAGGAGAGCTGTTAGCACCCGCCACAAACGCTCGACGCATTCATTCGCGAAAACCGAGCAGCTTTTGGCTTGGTCGAAGCCGAGGCGAAATAACAACACCACTATGCGGTGACCTCGTTGACGGTCACCGCACCGGCCGTAGTGTGTTTCGAAGCAACAAGGGGCAGCGACGACGTACCGGTCAACGACGTTATCCTAGCTCCGCCGGGCGTTCTTGTGTGGCATTGACAGATGATAGCTAATTAGCTATCATCTGCCATGATCGATATTGGCCACCGAGTCCGCGCCGCTCGGACTCGGGCAGGTCTGAGTCAACGCGAACTCGCGCACCGCGCGGAAACTGCGCAGTCGGTTATCGCCAGAATTGAGTTGGGCCAAACCAGTCCAACGTGGGAGACATTGAATCGGATCGTCAAAGCCGCCGGTTTCGAT
>JAZDDD010000573.1:0-2344 GCA_036679545.1 Gemmatimonadota bacterium
ACGGACCATCTATCGTGACGACGAACGCTATAAAAAAACGTATTGGTCAGAAGTCCCGGGCGTGTACTTCGCCGGGGACGGCGCACATCGCGATCTCGACGGTTACTTCTGGATCATGGGTCGTGTGGACGATGTCTTAAATGTCTCTGGCCATAGACTTGGTACCGCTGAGGTGGAAAGTGCGTTGGTCAGCCACACGACCGTTGCGGAAGCGGCCGTCGTGGGGTTCCCGCACGAGATCAAAGGGGAAGGCATCGCGGCATTCGTGACATTAAAAGGAGGCGGGGCTACCGACGACGACATGAAAAAAAGTTTGGTCGCTCACGTCGCGAAAGAAATCGGCGCCATTGCCAAACCGGATCAGATTCGGTTTACGGATGCGTTGCCCAAGACCCGCTCGGGCAAAATCATGCGCAGACTCCTTCGCGATATCGCGGCGGGTCGCGAGCAATTGGGCGACACAACCACGTTAGAGGACTACAGCGTGCTCGCGACGCTTCGGGAATCCAAAGAGGGCTAACTCTACGGTGACGCCACAACGCGAGACCGGTGGCGGCCATAGAAAATCGTCACCGGTCGAGTTTCCGCCGAACGGCTTGAGTTGCTCAGATGCCACGCGCCCTAAGCGCGATAACCGGATCAACGTTTGCCGCCCGGCGCGCAGGTAAATAACTCGACATGAGGCCGGCAAAACCCAAGACCAACGCGACAAACGACACGGTCGGAAGGTCGAATGGCGCTATCTCGAAAAGCAGAGTCGATAAGAAACGAGTCAATCCAAACGCGCCGGCTAATCCCAATCCGATTCCCATGACCGTTGTCAGTGCGCCTTCCATCAGGATGTGCTGCGCAACGCCTGACGAACGCGCGCCCAACGCCATCCGAACACCGATCTCAGGAATGCGCTGGCTCACCGCGTAGGCCATGACACCGTACACACCGACGATCGCCAGCAAAAGCGAGATCGCACCGAACACACCGAGCAACCAAGCATTGAAACGCGGTTGTGCAATCGTGCCTGCCACGCGTTCGCTCAAAGTACCGAGGTTGTCTATCGCCAATGCGGCGTCATTCCGGGATACTATACCCCGCATCGCCGCCAGTATCGACGAAGGGTCGCCCGTGGTGCGGGCTAAAATCGAAACACCTCGCCAACCGGATTGTGCATACGGCAAATAGTAGCCGGGCTCCGCTTCAGAACCTGCTCAGCTGCCGACCCAGGGGATCGGTATCGGAGAAATACCGATCGGCCAGCGACTCGTTGATGATGACGACCGGATGATCACCTCGATCCGAGTCGTCGAAGCCACGACCCCGTAACAGCGGAATGCCGATGGCCTCGAAATAGCCGGGCGTTACCGTTCGCATCAACCCGCTCGGTTGTTCTCCACGCGGCAAATCCAACGAGACCGGCGTAAAAGAGAACCTCAGGTCGCCACCGAGCGGAAGCAGATTCGTCAACCCGGCTGCGGTGACCGACGGCAAGGCCGCAATCTCTGCCAGAACGCGACCGTACAACTCGCGGAGTTGTGGATAGTCAGGGTATCGCTGACGGGGAGCCGATACATCGAATACGGATGCACCTGTAATGTCAAACCCAGGGTCGACAGACTGCAAACGCCATAGGCTACGCATCACAAGCCCCGATCCGATCACAACCATAACGGCAACTGCGACCTGGAGCACGACAAGTGTGCGACGAATCGAATGTCCCTGTCTACCCCCGCCGACACTCGATATATCTCGAACCGTGGCAAACACACCCGACCTCCGGGCCTGAGCGACGGGAACGAGACCTACTACGAGGGCGATCAGCAACGTGACGCCCAGTGTGACAGCCAAGGCAACACCGTCGATCCCGACCTCATTCAAACGGGGTATGTTGGCGGGATTCAAGGCAACAAGTACACGCACGCCAAGCACCGCTAGTCCGACACCCAACATCGCGCTCATCACCGATACCACGGAACTCTCTGCGAGCATCTGACGAACGAGTCTCGAACGCCCAGCGCCCAAAGCCGAACGCACGGCGAACTCCACGCGTCGAGCGGTGGTGCGCGCCAAAAAGAGATTGGCAACGTTGACACATGTAATGAGTAGCACGAAGCCAACGGCTCCCCAAAGCACGAATAGCGTTTGCCGAACTGTGTCACCCACCAACATCCCATGAAGGTCAACGACCGTTGCCCCCCAACCTTCATTCGTACTTGGATACTCTTGAGATAGTGAGCGAGTCAACGTCGACATCTGCGCGTCCGCTGACTCAACCGTCGCACCGTCCACCAGTCGACCAACGACTCGCAAATAATGCGCGCCGCGAGAGCCGGCGATATCAAAATCGAAC
>JAZDDD010000574.1:0-2176 GCA_036679545.1 Gemmatimonadota bacterium
CGTCGAATGAGATTGATCAACGACGTCGAGATGTTCTGCTTGACCCTGTCGAACCCAATCGGTGGCCAATCGTATGGCCATGTGGGAAGCTGTCCGCCAAACAACCGGTAAAGGACCAATCCGGTTGAAAAGACATCTGATCGAGTGGACGGCCGACCGTATGCTTGCTCTGGTGCAAGGTACCCAATCGTCCCAGTGCCACTACCGACGAGTGTGCCCCGACGCTGCGCGACCTTTGCAATCCCGAAGTCCGCCAGACGCAACCGATCCCTGCCGAAAAGCAAAAGGTTTTCGGGTTTTATGTCGCAATGAACGACACCGTGCGCATGGGCGTACGCGACCGCCTCCAATAGTTGGCCGGCAAACGAGAGTGCCGTTTCCATCTTGTAGCGTCGTGACATCCTGTCGGCCAAGGTTTCGTCACCCAGAGGGCTCGCAATGACGAACAGCCCATCAATGAAGTCGGCATTCTTGATGGGAAGGATATTGGGGTGATCGAGACTGGCGGCGAGCTGTGCCTCCCGGCGAAACTCGCCCAACGTTTCTCGTCTCACGAAATCCGACCTCGGCAACTTCAACGCGACGTGGATCCCTTCAACAGTGTCGTATGCTTGATACACAACGGCGTAACCGCCTTTGCCGATCAGGCGGTCGATCCGATACTTACCGAGTCGTGTGTTTCGCTTGAGGTCTGACATGGCCGCCGAAGATTATCAGCGCCTCGTCCCCGGCGAAAGGCGTCGCTAGCTTGTGGCGGTCACTGCGAACTGTACCGGCACCGAGAAATCCCAAACCGCCGGTTTGCCGTCGATTGTACCCGGTGTGAACAGCCAACTACCCACCGCCCAGGTCGCCGCTTCGTTGAGTACCATGTTGCTGCCATCAGTACGGTCGATCGAAACGGTGCCGTCTTCCTCAACTCGCGCCCAGACCATGACGGTCCCTTGGATGCCTTGCTCACGCGCCTCGGTGGGATAACGCGGCGGTGTACGGAATACCAAAACGGGTTCAACAAACTGGCCTTGGCCTGTCGGTCGCTCAAACTGCAGCGCGCCCGAGTTGTCGATGCTTCCCGCGTCAGGCGTTGAGTCCAACTCGGCGACCCTCGCCAGCGCGGAGGCAGCTTCAACCAGTGCAAGCTGGCGACTGAGACCAGCGACACGGTCAGTGAGGTCGATCCTCACATCTTCGCATTGCGCGAGTGAACCCTGTAACGACGTTGCATCCCTGACATCGTCAAAGCGTGTGGTGATGAATCTTAGTTGCCGAACCACTTGGTCCCGAGTTTCAGAGATGGTAGCGAAGCGGTGTTCGATATTGATTAATGAGTCGCCTATGGTGGCGAGCCGTCCGGCCAGATCATCTTGTGACGTTCTCACGCCGATCATCGACGCTTGTGACATTTGCAGACCGGCACCAATGGTGGCAATGCTATCGTAGACATCGGCGGCCTGCATCTCTCGTGCATTCGCTGCGGCCATTTGATGACCACCGATACCACCCACGAAAGCCACCGTCGCCAGGGCGGCGAGACCCCCAAAAGAAACCTGAGCGGTTTTTTCTACGGCGCCGCGCCCAACTCTTTGTGTTGATTCCCAGGGGTGGCGCATCAGTGTCCGGATCCATCCGAAACCCAAGAGGAGAAACACCCATGCCCGCGCGCGTTTGTCCGTGATTTTGAGTCCAGCTTCTCGCAACCTATTTGCCACCACCTGCTCGATTTGCCCGGTGCTGGCGCCTGCCTTCTTCATCTTCCTTTTTGTTTCCAATACCTCGTTGATGAGCGGTGCAAAATCGCCATGCGGCCGAGCCTTGAGGATTTCTGGCAACGGTGTCTCGTCTCCGAGTACGACAACAAGCGGGCGGTGCGGATATTGGGTTTGGAAAAATTCGTACTCTTTGCGAACCCACTCGGAACGGGCGGCGTGCTTCGTCCAGAACACCATGACGGCGTCGGATTCGTTGAGTCCGTCCTGTAGCGTTGATTGCCAATCGTTGCCGGGTTTGATGGTTCGATGATTGCGAAAAACTTGGTGGCCCATTGCCTCGAGCAGGAGGCCCAAGCCCCGTGTCCGCGCCCGGTCGATGCCGCTATATGATATGAAGACCCTTTTTGTGTTGGGTTTCAATTGATCGAACACGGTGCTCACAGTGACGCCTCCTGGGTGGTTTCCGC
>JAZDDD010000575.1:0-4485 GCA_036679545.1 Gemmatimonadota bacterium
CGGCCGATTATGTATATGAGGAGTGCGGTCGGCGCTACCCGGGATCATTGCGGGATGCCTCGCATGGTCGCCAGGATGGGCCGTGGATCGCCTATATTGCTCCAATGTGAACCCCAGGGGTCCGATAGCAATGTTGTGTAGGCAGTGCGGTGCCACCTTCTCACAAGGCGACAGTTTCTGTGCCACATGCGGCCACGACCTGGGCGCGACCGCTTTGCTCACGGCGTTCGAAGAACACGCCAAACGGCCGGCGCTGCACCTTGTCCGTGACGCACTACGGGGTGACTACGACGTCAAAGAGCAGATCGGCCACGGTGGCATGGGTCTGGTGTTTCGAGCGTTGGAAAAGAGCCTCAATCGTGAGGTGGCGCTCAAGGTCCTGCCCTTCCCTCACGTGCACGACGAGGGTTTGGTTCAACGCTTCACCAACGAAGCTCAGATAGCTGCCAGGCTCGAGCACGCGAACATCGTCCCCGTGTACCGAGTGGGCCGTTCGGGCGATGTCATCTACTTCACGATGCGTTACCTCACGGGTCCCTCACTGGCCGAACTCATCGTTGAGACTGGAACGATTGCTCCCGACGACATTCGTCGCATTCTCATAGAGTGCGCCGAGGCCCTTGGATACGCACATCATCACGGCGTGGTCCACCGCGACATAAAACCCGATAACGTGATGTTCAAGGAGTCCGGGGAAGTTGTTGTGTGCGACTTCGGCATAGCCCGCGCCGCGTCTGGCGGTAACCTGACGGGCACGGGGATGGCCATCGGCACTCCGTACTACATGAGCCCGGAGCAGTTCCGCGCCAAACCGCTGGACGGCCGCAGCGATATCTACTCGCTCGGTGTGGTGGCATACCAGTGCATCACCAAGGATTTGCCATTCGTGGGCGAGGACTCGTTTGCCATTGGGTACAAGCATGTCACGGAGCCATTGCCAATTCCGCCGCTGAAAACTGACGCCTACCGTGCACTGTATAAGATCGTTGTGCGGATGATGGCAAAGGAACCCAGCGATCGTTACCCCGACACAAACGCACTTATCAAGGACCTATCGAGGGGCGCGTCAACCGATCGCACGTTCACGTCACTTTCGACAGCCGTCACGGTAGTCGATGCCATGCCCGCGGTGTCAGCGGTGCGCAGTGTGGCTGCGAGGCCAATCAAGCCCACGCCAACCACACCGATTCCCCGCACCGGCATGCGGCGGCCCGGGCGAAAGCAACAGTCCAAATCCGGCATTGTTCCGGCTGCGATGGCCGTGTTGCTGCTTGGCGGTGTGGGTGGCGGCGGTTACCTGTACATACAGGATGCGGGTGGTCTGGGACCGGCATTGGTGCAGACTCGTGAATCAGTGAAGACCGGTCTGGCACGCCTTCCGTGGCTCGGTGGTCCCACGCATCCTGCCGACTCGATCATCGATACGTCCGCGACGTCAACACCGAACACCCTGCCCCAGGAATTGACCACCGCATCGCGCGGCACCGAAGAGTCTTCAACATTGGCATATTTTGACAGCGCTGGGTCGATATTGCCGACCAATGGTCTCACCTTGTTGGGGACAGATTCGGCCATTGAGTTTTCCCAACCGCGAACCGGTGTTCTGCTCTTGGAAGGCGGGCGCCGCGGATCGTTGCGTATTGATGGTGAACCAAGATTCGGTGTACGACACGAGCTAACCGAGGGTGTCCATCAGGTGTCGCTCGTGACGCTCGGATTTGCGACGTACAACACAGAAATCATCATGACGGCGGGTGGAGTGGTGCGGCACCAAGTGCAAATGATCAAAACAAGCCATTGCGACGGGCCGGATGAAAATTATAACGTGCTTGAAGAGTGTTTTGACGAACAGCCTGTCCTAACCGATGAGCAGAATCTATTCGTTCCCCTCGACGCAACCATCCCAACGACACCCACACTTCCAGCGGAACTTGCGATTCTTGTGCGATCAGACGGCGTGGTGGGTCAAGTGCAAATCACCAGACCGTCAGACGTGCAAGCTTTTACGGTCTTGGCGAGGAAATTTGCGAGAGGCCTTCGTTTCGGCGCCGCCCGCAAACAGGGCCAAAACGTAGACGCGTGGACCACGTTGCAATTCTACCCACGACAATGATGGATGCAGAATGTTGCGTACCCGTTGGTCCGCAGGGAGTGACGGTACCGCCGGCGTTGAAGCCCGCCTACTGTTTAATCCTGTTGGGGCGCTAACCTAGCTTCCGTTACCAGTTCAACCACGACGTTTACAACGTCTTTGTGGGCTCGATCTACCTCTTGCTGGAGCGGAATCTTGCTCTCCAGTAGCTTTTTATTTTCCCGTCTGATAATCGCGTCCTCGAAGGTGTTTAACGCGCCGGTCAAACGGTGGAGATCTTCTCGACCCTTACTCATCAATCCCCCTAGTTCAGTTCGAAATACTGCACCCAACCATAATAGCCCAGATTGAAACATGCCGGCTAGAGCCGTCGAGCATCGACCAGTGGGCTACCCGGCTGGGGGGGGAATGCCCATCGGCGAGGGCTGCCAAGCTTGGTTTACGGCACCATGCGAGTCGGCAGCGGCGTGGCCCGCATCAACTTGAAGATCGGAACGAACTGCGGATCATCCTGCGGATCCTCACCCGTTGGGCGGGGGAGCAACGCATCCAACGTGTTCCAGTAGATGACGTTGTCGTTGGTCTCCGGTTCTAACATGTGCGACACGATGCGCCCTAACATCTGTCCGGTTTGGACGACAAATGTGCCACGCGGAAACATCCGCTGGAGACTCAATACCTCACCCACCTCGACACGGGTCGCGGCCGCGTGGTTGTACGCCCGCTCGTAGGTCACACCCGCAATCGTGTACCCCATGACGTCGAGGGCCACTGAATCTTGCAATCGTTCCACCATGATGTTGTGCCGGCGCAGCATTGCGATGGCTTCAAGCGCATCGCGTGGCAGCAAGTATGCGTAGGGTCGTGGCCGCACCTGTGTCGCAACGGGTCTCTTCATGAGACTGTCGCTTTGCACCGTTATGGTTCTACGCTCGTCTCCATTCCCGACGCCAATCTCGTAGGTAACCGAATAGTCTTCTGGAGCGTACGTCATCTGGACGACGACATCTCCTTCGGCGGACCGGCCCATCTCGATGGTTTCGCGTCGTGCTCGATTCACCACCTCCATCAACTCAACTGGGTGATCCCGAGCATATTCCAAAACCGCCTTGAATCCTAAGACCCCTGAGCGCACACCGTCGGACAACGGTTGACTGGTTGGTGACTCAAATAAAATAGAAACCGTGTTGGCGAAGCCACCGTAGTTCCGACCAATTCGCGCATCCGATCCCCCGCCAAACCACGCCGTCTCGGTTCCACGTTGATAAAACCAGGACTTGTATCCCTCAGCCTCCAAGCGAGCGTCGATGACCGGAAAAATGCTGCGATCGCACAAGAGCGTGATACGCTGGTCGGGCTCTGCGTTACTGGGACATTGATAGCTCAGGTTGTACGGGAACCGACCGCCATTGTGTCCGTCGACAAATAGGTGGGGATTCCATCGGTGAATGACATTTTGCGCGTACGCGGCCAGCGCGGCCTGCTCGAGCTTGATCCAATCGCGGTTCATGTCGATGCCCCACGAGTTCCCACGTGTGCCGCGGTCCGTCGCCTCAAACCCGTCCGGGTTAATCTGAGGTGCCACGACGATGACGAGGTGATCGAGCAACGCATTTGCTTCAGTGCCCGGTGTGGACAATTCTCGCACAAGTAAGAGCAGTGACTCACGAAGCGTGCGCTCGCCGCCATGCACATTTGCGTTGAGGACTATGACGGGTCGTCCAAGGGCAGCCGCCTCCCAGGGTTGACTGATCGACGGGCGACTGAACACCGCGTACGGCAGTTCACGCCCACTCCATGTTTCCCCGTAAATGCCTAACTTCATTTCGGTACTGCGCCCCTGCACATCCTGCAGGTACGTCATCATCTCGTCATAGGACGTGTACGATTCGAAATTGGATCGTTCGGCGGGAGTTTGGATTGCCTGGGCCGTTAACAGGCTAAGATGTATTGTCAAGGCAAGTGTGGTTAGCAAAGTTACACGCGTAATGCTCATGAACTCCTCATGTGTTGGATTGTGGCCGGCTTGTTAGCTACCCGCTACCCGCTACATTATTGGCACGAGAGTTTTCGTCAATCGATATCTACGGCCAATCGAGAATTTGTGTTGCTCCACGGTTTTTCGGACGAAAGAGCGGGCAGCGGGTAGCGGGCAGCTGTAGTACGCGGTAGGGTAGCAGAGCTTCGCTCTGCTACGCTAACGCGTACTTCTCCGTAACATCCCGACCCGCCGGTTGCGACACCAATCTGAAGGCGTCGATCGGTACCGTTGGATCATCCCGCAGCTCGACGTCGAGGCGCGTATCTTTGGTTAAATGTTTCACGAATTCAGGTTCGTCTTCCAGCAGATAAAGCGCGACTTCGGGATGCAAACGTACCAGCACCTGGCGTTC
>JAZDDD010000576.1:0-2221 GCA_036679545.1 Gemmatimonadota bacterium
TCGACTAGAGCGTAATTCAAAACCGTAGCTGCACTCGCCAGAGTGCGGACGAAGATCGAGAAAATCCGCGTTCTGGCGAACGCAGCTATTGTGTCCTGTTTAACTTGGGGGAGGTGGATTGAAAACATGAAGTTAACAGAAACCTTCCATCGGAACCCGGTGGGTAACCAATCCCACTCGGTAGAGTCTGGCCAACAGCCGGAAGCGAGTCTTGCGTGGACGCCGGTGACGGCGGCTGCGAAGCGTAGACAGCGACGGTGTCGAACCATGCCATTGAGCTCCGAAATCTCATTCGTGGGAGTCCTCGTACTTAGCTGTAGCGGGGACCGCGGCGAAGCGTCGAAACGGCCTGGCGCATTCGCTCCTGCCGGGGTCGCTGGAACATGGTGGGCATCGATCGGGGTTCCCCAGGAACAGGAGAGACCTGTCCTCTCTGCAAGCAATTTCGGCTCAGCGGTCGTGCCGAACATGAAACGACCCGGCCCTCGATCGCGTGCTGCGGATCGATGGGAGCGAAACCACGCGGCACAACTTGCGGTATCGCGGGACGAACCTAATGAGTTTCGCGAGACGGAACGACAGGAGTCGGAGTGTCTCCATAGTACCGAAACCCGCGCGGCATTCGTGTCGTGCGACAGACGGAAGGCGAACTGATGCTCGACAGGAGCCATCCTAGGGAAGGGAGACATCGGGTCAGGGAACCGCTTCCGGGAAACACGGCGGACTCGCCAACGTCCGATCCCGTGTCGACGCAACTGGAGCGGATAGCAACGCTGGCGAAGCAGATGCCCGACGCGGCACTGCGGTCGCTGAACTTGGCTCTCAACCGCGACTTGCTCTTGGCGGCGTGCACTCGCATCCGCAAAGACGCGTCGCCGGGAGTCGATGGTCAGACGTACGAAGACTTCCGCGAAGGAATGTTCGACCGGTTGGACGAGATGGTCAATCAAGCGCACGACGGTACGTACCGGGCGCCGCCAGTGCTCCGCGGTTACCTGCCGAAAGGGGACTCCACCACGGAGACTCGCCCGATCGGCAAGCCGACGCTGGCGGACAAGGTGCTGCAACGTGCGGCGGTGATGATCCTCGAACCGATCTACGAACACGACTTTCACGAAGGTTCGTACGGCTACCGACCGGGAAGGTCGGCCCAGCAGGCGATTGATGACCTGCGTGGCTGGCTCAACCAGAAAGGTGGCGGCTGGGTGTTGGACGTGGACGTGCGAAAGTTTTTCGATTCGATCGACCGTTCGCACTTGCGGGAGTTTCTTCAGCGTCGAGTTCAGGATGGAGTGTTGTTGCGATTGATTGGAAAGTGGTTGAATGCGGGTGTGCTGGAAGACGGTGCGGTGACGTACCCGGACCAAGGCACTTCGCAGGGCAACCCGATCTCGCCCTTGTTGGCCAACGTCTACTTGCACTACGTGCTGGACGAGTGGTTCGAGGAGCAGGTCAAACCGGTGCTTTCGGGCGAAGCGAAACTGATCCGGTTCGCGGACGATTTCGTATTGGCGTTCACGCACCAGCGTGACGCCGAGCGAGTTTACGCGGTGCTGGGAAAACGTTTCGCCAAGTTCGGCCTGACGATCCATCCGGAGAAAACGCGGCTGGTGCGCTTCGAGCGTCCACGTCGTGACAATGATTCGGATGACGACGCTTCCGGCAAGCCGGAGACGTTTGATCTGTTGGGTTTCACATGGTACTGGGGCCAGACGCGTCGCGGCGGTTGGACCGTCAAGACGAAAACGGCGGCCAGCCGCATCCGTCGCACGATCACCAGGATCGACGACTGGTGCCGGCGTCACCGCCACGATCCGATTCCGCAACAACGCGCGACTTTGAGTCGGAAGTTGCAAGGGCACTACAACTATTTCGCCCGTCCGGGGAATTACTATTCTCTGAGCGGAGTGTATCGTGGAGTGCTTCGAGCTTGGCAGAAGTGGTTGAACCGCCGTTCTTGGCAGACCGGTCTTACCTGGTCTCGCTTCGAGCGTATGTTGGAACGTCATTCTCTTCCGCTTCCGCATATAAAAGCCCACCTAAACCCTGGTTGAACCCCTGACTTGAGGAGCCGTATGTGGGATCATGTACGGATGTGTGGGAGCCCTGACCTAGCAATCGGTCAGGGCCACCCGGCCAAACTACTCGTCTTGAACAGGATTTGTCAGCGAGCCAATTTTCTCAATTTCGATCGTAACGGAATCGCCATCTTTGAGCAAAA
>JAZDDD010000577.1:0-2443 GCA_036679545.1 Gemmatimonadota bacterium
ACCTTCTGAGGAATGACCATGGTAACCTGCCGCAACTCTTTCGCCGTTCTCTCCAAAACAGGGATGGCCGTTTCCTTTCTGAGTTTTTGTGGCGCACCGACCACAGGTTTAGCGCCCTTGTCCACGTACGATGCGGGCATCGGCACTGGAGTCCAAGTTGCCTTTGTGGGTGTCTCGGCGATTCCAATGGATACCGAGCGCGTCCTTCGTGACCAAACTGTTTTGGTGTCGAATGGCAGAATCGTCTCAATGGAAGCTGACGGCGCGGCGGCGCTACCACCGGACACAAAGATCGTGAACGCCGAGGGTCTTTTCTTGATCCCGGGTCTCACCGACATGCACGTACATGTTCGTTCGAGCGATGGGCAATTGTATTTGGATGCCGGTGTGACAAGCGTGCGCAATATGTGGGGTTTTAGTCCCCTTTCGCACATCGTCCAAGAATACGAAGACGGTACGAGTGCAGGACCGACCATTTACTCTCTCAGTTCCGGCCTGGATGGGACTCCCGCAAAGTGGCCGCAGACTCAACTCATAATGGACACCGCTGATGTGGGTCGGGTGATTGATGAGCAGGTCGCTCAGGGCTACTCGACCTTGAAGATGTACCAAGATCTACGAGTAAATATTTTCGAAGAGGTTGTCCGTGTTGCCGATGCTCGTGGCTTGAAGTATGCCGGTCACGTACCACATCGAGTGGGCCTCGAAAGGGTGTTGGAGGTCGGCTACTCATCCATCGAACATCTAAGTGGTTATGAACTCTTCCTCGGCGGGGGCGGAGGGTTCGGTGGTTGGGCCGGAATTGACCCATCCGGCATACCCGGCATAGCAGCCGCAAGTGCGGCGGCGGGTGTGTGGAATTGTCCCACGCTTGCCATTGCGTTAGACACCTTTGGCGCGCCACCGGGATCCAACGCATCGTTTGCGGTCAATCGTCGACGGATGGTCAAGGCTCTTCACGACGCCGGCGCTGGGCTTCTGGTCGGCACCGACGCAGGTATCGACCGGACTGTTCCTGGCACCTCGTTGCATGACGAATTGGAGGAATTTGTCGCGGCGGGGTTGTCACCCTACGCCGCGCTATTGGGAGCGACGGGCCACGCGGCAGATTTCTTGGGCGAAAATGCGGAGTTTGGGCGCATCATGGTCGGATTACGCGCGGATTTGGTCCTTTTGGCTGGCAACCCCCTTGAAGATATAACCGCTGTCCGCGACCCGGTGGGCGTGATGAGTCGTGGGCGCTGGCGCGGTCGATCTGGATTGTAACGCTGAGGGGTGCCACGGCATCTAGAGAGGTTATGACCACCTGATTGGCGCAATGCGAGGGCATTTCGTCGATGGTCAGATTGAACCAAATTTGGCCATTGAGTGTCTAACCATGATCTCGGGAAAAAAAGGGGACCTCTCATGTCGCTCCTCCGTAACCGTAGGTTCTTGATCGTCGCGATCGCCGTCATTCTTGCTCCTGGCGCCTGGTTGCTCGCGGGCGATTCCGCTGCGACCGATGGGACCATCACGACCCGCGTCCGGCGCGGGGAGTTTGCGGTCACGGTCACGACATCGGGTGAACTCGGTGCACGCGAATCGGTAAAGATCGCGGCGCCCGCAAACTCCCGTCAGGCGCAGATCTATCAGATCCGGATCTCTTCGTTGGTGCCGGAAGGCACAATTGTCGAACGTGGCGATGTTGTCGCGGAACTCGACCGGTCAGAGTTGGCCTCGAAACAGCAGGATGCAGCCCTGGCCCTCCAGAAGGCGGAGGCTGTTTTCGAGCAGGCCATGCTCGATTCTACGCTCACGCTGTCGCAAGCGCGCCAAGACATTCGGTCTTTCGAGCTGGCACGTGAGGAAGCGGAACTGGCGCTCGAACAGTCCGTGTACGAGCCTCCCACGGTTCGCAGACAAGCCGAGATTGACGTTGAAAAGGCCGATCGCTCGATGGTGCAGGCAAGACTAGACTATCAGACAAAGACGGAGCAGGCACAGGCAAAAATGCGTGAAGTAGGAGCCGATGTTGGGCGTGAACGCAATAAACTGCAAATCATTCAAGAGGTGATGATGGGGTTTACGGTCACCGCGCCCGCACCCGGCATGGTGATTTATGAAAAGGAATGGAATGGTCGCAAACGGACGGTCGGGTCGCAGATTTCGTCATGGGATCCGACGGTCGCCACCCTTCCGGACCTGACGAAGATGGAGTCGGTCACATATGTGAATGAGATTGACATCCGTAAGGTCGCAGTTGGACAACCTGTTCAGATCACGCTCGACTCTGACCCATCAAAACGCCTCACCGGCACGGTGACAAGTGTGGCGAATGTTGGCGAGCAACGGCCAAACACCGATTCTAAAGTCTTTGAGGTTCACGTCGTTGTGACTGAGGCCGATACAACCCTTCGGCCGGGGATGACAACCGGGAACGCGATCGAAACGCTGCTCGAGG
>JAZDDD010000578.1:0-2830 GCA_036679545.1 Gemmatimonadota bacterium
TGATCTGCGGTTGTGGGAGACGTGGCAGGCCGGATTCCCGTGGCAGGCCTTCATTGCTGCAACCACCTTAGGTCTTGGTGGGTTTGTGTGGGCCGTGTCCCGTTTTGAACGGGCCGATTACTGAACGGGCTTAACTTCCCCTTGAGTCGTCCGCACTGATCATGAGGGGTGCGGTATGGCGGTAGGGCGGTATGGTGTCCCAACTGCCGCTCTTGTTTGCGTGAACGTGCTATAGAACAACCCTTTAGTCCGGCTGGCTCACCGGCTCGGGAGATCCGCCATATCGGTTAAACCATGCAACGGTGTGCAGGACTTTGGCTATTAACTGACTTGGTCGATTGGATATGTTGTGATACGCCCCTGGGATTTGCACGAGCGCCGTTTCAATACGTCGGAGCCGTAACGCGTGATAGAGTTGTTTGGCTTCCGAGAGTGGTGTGCGTAGGTCGGCGGTTCCCACCATGACCATGGTTGGCGTTTCGATATTACCCACGAGTGACAACGGTGAGTACTCCCAATATCCGTCAGGGTTTTCCCACGGAGTGCCCTCGTACCGATAGTGCATGTACCCGTCATAGTTGTCAGCCACGAGTGTTTTGCTGATCCAGTTCACAACTGGTTTTGTTACGACTGCGGCGCGAAAACGGTTTGTTTTGCCCACGATCCATGCTGTCATGATTCCTCCGGCGCTGCCGCCGGTTACGTAAAGACGGTTTTCATCGACATAACCTCGATTGATTACGTCGTCAACAACGGACATGAGGTCCTCGTAGTCATTCCCCGGGTAATCATGGTACAATAAATTGCCGAACTCCTCGCCGTAGCTAGTGCTACCGCGTGGGTTGGAGTAAACGACGATGTAACCGGCGGCTGCATAGAGTTGGATTTCTGCCGCGAAGCGATCGCCGTAGTTGGAGATTGGTCCGCCGTGAATCTCTAAGAGTAACGGATATCGTCTATTGGGATCGAACCCCGGCGGATGCACGATCCAGGACTGAATACGCCGACCATCGTGAGATGATTCCGTCCAAAACATCTTCGCGGGTGCGATAACGCGTTGTGTCCTGAGGTCTTCGTTGAGTGCTGTCAGAATGCGTCTGGCTCCGTTCGGTTCGACCAGTGCAACCTCGCTGGGCTCCGCGGACGTCGAGTATGTAAAGGCAATGGTGCCATCCCGTGAGACTGAGAAGTTCCCCCCGCCGTACGGGCGTCCCACGGACGTACCGCCGAGACTGTCTGCAACAGTTCTGAATTGCCCACCGGTTGTGACAAAACCGACCTTGGAACTGCCCTCATCGTCGAACGCGAAGTAAACGCCGCGGCCGTCGGCCGACCATGTCAACGAACGTACTGATCGATCCAGTGCATTCAATACGGTTCGCGACTCCGAACCATCTGCTCTCATCAGGTAGAGGTCATTGGTCTGATAGGTTTGTACACGATCGTCGAAGCCAACGTACGCGATGTGCGAACCGTCCGGGGACACCGCGGGGTTTGCATCAGGCCCGCTTCGATCAGTTAACTGTACAATTGCACCGTCGTCCGTCGATACAGAGTAGATCTCACGTTCCACACGTTCGTACTCCCAATCGGCGGAACGATTTGTCGAGAAGACGATCGCGTGTCCATCAGGTGTCCAGGCTGGTCCTCTGTGTTGGAAATTACCCGACGTAACCTGTCGTGGTGTGCCGCCATCGGCCGGGATCACGAAGATGTGATTGTAACCCGGTTCTATGTAACCGCTGCCGTCCGCTTCATGACGCACTCGTGTCTCGACAAGGGGTGGGTCGGCCCACTGGGCTCCGTCAGGTCGAGGCGGCATAGCGGCCAACCGTGGAGGAGCCTCGGGAACAAGTTTGGAAAAAGCGATCTGTTGACCGTCCGGCGACCACGCGAGATCTCGAGGAGATCGGTCAAGTTGTGTGAGGCGGCCGGATTCCCCGGTTGTAATCCAGTAAACGTAGATCTCCGAACCGTCGTTGCCACTCGATACGAACGCAACGCGAGACCCGTCGGGTGACCACCGGGGTGCCGATTGGGTTTGGTCGCTGCTGGTGAGCTGCCGGTGTAGCGACCCATCCGTGTTGACGAGCCAAATGCGACCCTCCCGCCGATCTCGCATGATGCTCATGCTGTTTCTGATGTACGCGACCCAGGCGCCGTCCGGAGAGATCTGAACATCGGACGCGTATTCGACCTGGAATACATCGAGACTCGAGAAGGGTGTGTTTTGACCCTCCGTAGGGGTCGTTAGGAGCAAGCACCACGTAGCGGTGGCGACCAGTTTGCGAATCACGAGATCCTCGGCGAAAATGGTGCTTTCAAGCTATGGGGTCCAGGATGGCTTCGCGAGCGCGTCGCCTGTTGGGCGGCCTGGCGATGGGTCGCCATTGGGTGTGCCGGGTTGGGCAAGAGTCACCGATCCCTTGCGACTGGCTCGATGCGGCGCCAACGTTATCCTGCATTCGGGACAACCTCTCGGAGCTCTGGGACGTTATTGACGTGTCTGGTCAGGTTGAACAGCTGAAGCTTGCCCTTCGTGGTCGATATACCATCGAGCGTGAACTTGGCAGCGGTGGCATGTCCGTCGTCTACCTGGGCGTGGATGTTCGGCATTCGCGCAATGTGGCGATCAAGGTGCTGCGTCCTGAACTCGCGTCTGAAATCGGTTTGGCCCGGTTTGAACGCGAGATTGAGACAGTGGCTTCGCTCAGTCATCCAAATATCCTTCCGCTTCTCGACTCCGACGCTGCCGGGGGCGTGCCGTATATGGTCATGCCGTACGTCGAGGGTGGTGGGCTTCGCGGCCAACTCCAAAGAGAGGGCCGCC
>JAZDDD010000579.1:0-2133 GCA_036679545.1 Gemmatimonadota bacterium
CGGCGCGGCGGGACCGCACGAGTTCCGGTGGCTGCCGGAAACTTTCACAGTTGGCGCTCGTCGAACCCGGTGTTTGCCGACATGGCGGCGCTCGCGAATGCGAGTTTTCGTCTCACGTCGCTCGACCAGCCGCTCGTTCCGTTGACGCACCGCGTCACCGCGAACTACTTCGACGTGTTGGGCCTGAAGCCGCACATCGGGAGAACGTTCGCGTCCTCCGAGGCTCGCGCGGGGCACGAGCGTGTCGTGGTCTTGAGCTACGGTTTGTGGCAGCGCGCCCTGGGTGGCGATCCGGCGGCCGTGGGAACGACGCTGGAGCTCGACGGCGAAAGCTACGTCGTCATCGGAGTCCTGAGGCCGGACTATCTCAGCGTCCACCTCTTTCCCGTCCAACCCGGGTTGTTCGTACCCATTCGGAATAGAGTAGTCGCGCGCGGCCTTTCGGGGATACCAACTGTGGTACGCGAGCTTTTTCACTCCAGGACTCTAAGCATCGGACCCTTGCGAAGGCCGTTGCGGTGTACTCATCGGCGCCCGATTGAAATCGAGTTCGACTCGTGATATGTGCTAGCCAATAAGGTGGCTGCCTAAGCCTGGGGGGGCAATTATGAGACGTGTGGCGTCCTACTGCTTTCTTTTCTCTCTTTTAGTATCCGGGACGGCGTGTCGAGATTCGCTGTCAACGTCTCCCACGGATGCCGTACCGTCTCCCGCTACGATGAGTGGGTCGGCGGCGTCGCCCACGCCAGACCTCGAGGGTTTTACGTGTGAAAGCCTGGAAGAGGTGCGTGTGCGTTTCAACGATCCCGGATTCATTCGGGGTAACGAAGTGGCCTTGTACGCGGCGTTTCTTGGCGCGCCTCCGGGCGACAAGTTCCTCCGGATCTATTGGGACCATGTCAACAAGCCTACCAAGTTCGAGATCGTAGACACCCAGGCAGGTGAGGTCCGACGGGACAATGATGAACTCTTCGATATCGAAGAGACTGTCGAGCACACCTATGAAGAACTCTCAGGTCCGACCGAGCGGACCGTGCGAGTCGAACTGATACATGAAGACGGCAATACTCGACTCTGCGCTCGCAACCGAAAGATCACGGTGAGACCAGCGAGCGAAGTGGAAGTGATCTATAGCTTCAATGGAAGCCGTGGAGGACCTTTTGATGTCAGGACGGGGCCGGAGCGAACGTTCGGGAATGGGAGTGGCGTCGCCTCCTGGACCGAGGACGGAGTCGTGGTGAATCTTGCTGGGGGGTTTCCGCCGTTGGTCGTCTGTCCCAGTGGTCTTGGGTTGAGTAGCGCCAGCCACGCGACCTCGATCGCATCGACAGTACGAAAGACAGACGGCAATGGAATTGCCTACTTCACCGGCGGCAACTCGACGCTCGGGGGAAAGAACATATCTAATTGCCGCGTTTACGTGAACTGAGGTCTCTTGTCCACCTTCGGGGACTCGATTGTCGTGACTGCCACCCACGTAGTCACGCACCCGTCTCCAGATAAGTCCACTGATGGAATAGATTGCCAGTCCCCTCGGGATACATCTGATTCGAGTAGTTGCTCTTTTCTCCTGTATCTTCAGGAGTTAGGTGCTCGTACCCCCCCCTACTACGAAGAGCACGATGGAGTTTTTAACCGAGCAGGCTCCACCCTAGCAATACCCGTTTTTGGTCCAGTGAATGGGGTCCACCTCAGACGACCATGGTGCAGAACAAGAAGAAGGACGCGGTCGTGTCAATAACCCGAGGATGAGCAGTAGGCCACCTCCAAATTCTGAGAGGGACGCCACGAGACCCATGAATGTGGGAGCAAAGTCGACCCCCATCGCGTTCAGTGCTTCGCCGAGGCCTTTCCAATTTTCGGGTCCCCCCGATAGTTTGACAGAGCCATGCCAGACAAACAGCGTGCCGATTCCAATCCTCAAAATGAGCAAGCCTATGTCGCGATATCTGTCGAGTTGATGAAACAGCATATTCGATTCCCGGAAATAGACGGGCCTCCGTCAGATACCAACCCATGGGTACAAGGTCGATCCCCTGCTGAGCTTCGTGAGGTTCCCGGGCCGCGGTTTCCCGGTTGTGGGACCGGACCGTCCCATGCCGGTACGACATTGCGGGAGCCAATTCCCGTCGC
>JAZDDD010000058.1:0-3043 GCA_036679545.1 Gemmatimonadota bacterium
CCCGGTGTTTCGATAAGCGCCCCAATGTGGGCTCGTCGATCAACATCTGCATGTGATAGCGTTTGACCATCAAGGAGGACATCACCACGCAAAGGCGGAAGCATTGTTGTTGCAATGCGCAGGAGCGTGGTCTTACCCGCGCCGTTGTCTCCGATGAGGCCCGTGATCTTCCCGGATTCCAACGTGCAGGAAACGCCCGCCAGTACTTCCCGCGTATCAAACGACACGAATATATTGCGCAGTTCGAGTGTCATGGCGACCGCTTTTTCAACGGGAATGTCTTTCGTGAACCGTTGGATCTCACCCTTTGGGGTGAGATCCAACCATTGGTCACGAGAACCTCGCGAATAGCGGTCATCGTTATCCTCATTTAGTTCCGTTTCAGTCCAACCGAAAGAGTCTTGCGTATCTACGAGGTGAGGAGTCGTCCAAGCGCCCAGCCAGCACAGAAAGCGCCGACAAATGGACTAGTCATCCTCAGTACGGCAGCGGCACTTCCTATGATGCACCCCATGTCGATCCAATCCGCCCAACCGGAGCCGGACAACGCCGCCATTTCACCAGGGCTGAGCACTTGGCACGCCGGGCCGTCATGTGCTGCCAAAGTTGAAACCTGCGAACCTGTGGATTGTGCACTTGCTGTCTCTACCGCGTTTGTCATGAGTAAAGTGCCAAGGAGCGTACTCAACAAGAACGTACTCGTCAGTTTCTTCAATGTTTTGTTCATGATGGATCCTCACATGAGTAAAATGTGCTTCATTTTCTGTGAGGCTCCCATGACCAGCCGTGTCGGAGATGTTCTCCCGCTCACGACAGACGCATACTAGGATGGGCACTTCAAACGCCATTCAAATCATTTGGTGACAACGAAGTAGGTTTAGGGTGAGCGCATGCATTCCCAACGCGTGGTGCGCCCATGAGGCTCGTTGGTGGTACGAACAACAACCCCTAGCTGACGGTCCTATTCCTTATTTAGGACGGTGACGCCAGGCCGTAACATTATCTTGGCTCGAAGCATCTATCTTGCAGGGGAATTGAGGTAGCAAACCACGAATGTTGGCAACCTGGGGGAGCCATGCCGTCGTTGCGAGATAGGCTGGCTGCCGCTCTCGCGCCGCAGTATTCGGTTGACGAACGTATAGGCCAGGGTGGGATGGGAGCGGTGTTTCGGGCCTACGACAACAGCCTTCGGCGTTGGGTGGCCGTCAAAGTGTTACTTCCCGAGCTGGCTACCGAGGTAGCCGCCCGGCGTTTTCTTCGCGAAGCCAGAATACTCGCGGGCCTCAGTCATCCGCACATCGTGCCCATACACCATGTGGGGGACGCGGGTGGTCTCTTCTACTTTGTCATGGAGTATGTCAGGGGAGAGACGTTGGCCGGAATGCTACAGCGACGCTCGCGGCTTACTCGAGCGGAAGTGCTCAAGCTTGGCCGCGACCTGTTGGACGCCTTAGAAGCAGTACATGCGCAAGAGCGCGTGCATTGCGACGTTAAACCGGCCAACATCTTCGTTGCGGAGCGTCGCGTTTTACTGGCGGACTTTGGCATTGCAACGGTGTCGAGTACAGGCGATGAGACACTGACCGTACGTGACTTCCAACCACAAACTCCAAAATACGCAACGCCCGAACAGACCGCGCACCAAGAAGTGACACCGCGAACCGACCTCCACGCGGTGGGCATGGTGCTTTATGAGTCGTTGACGGGACGCACATGGTTCGAACAAAAGGCAACATACCAACCTCGCAAGGCCGATTGGAGCGATGTGCCAAAGGGTATTCGAAACGTTCTGATACGCGCACTGGCGCCGGATCCCCAAGACCGTTGGGCGGATGCCAAGGAGTTCCGGCAGCATCTGTGGCGGATACGTGCGCGTCAGTATCGTTGGAGGGCGGCGGCGCTAACCGCCGCAGGGTTAACCGGCGGCGCGCTGTTGGGCGTGTTCAGCGATCGACTGGTTCGTCTGGGGTTTAGTCCTGAAAATGTAGTGGTGGTGATGGCCGAGCCCACGGCGGGCCCTGATGACGTCGTTGCATTTGCTGACTCGGCGGCTGGCCACCTCCTGAGTCGTTTGCGGCTCAGTCCAGATTTTCGTGCCTGCGGGCCTCAAGAAGACTGCGATAATCCGCAAGCGACGTTGTTGGTGAGCGCAAAGACTCAGGGATCCGGGCTGATTCTGGAAACCAGCTCGCTTGGCAATGTGGCAAGCATCTTTGTCCGAGCCGTGGTTGATGGTGCAACATCCTGGCGCGTCGGCGCCGACGAGATGTTGTCTGGACTCATTCTACAACTCTGGCAAGAGAAATCCCCGATATACAACGACCTTCCTGCGCGGGCCTTGCCGCTTGATGATCGCAGTATGCACGCGTTCATTGATGCGGAAAGACTGTGGCACGAGGCGAACTGGATCGGTGCGAAGAACACCTATGCTGTGGCGGCGAACATCGATTCAACCTGCTATCTCTGCTCGTGGCGGATTACCGAAGTGCAGCGTTGGCTCCAAGAACCCCCGGATTCAATGCATACCAGACGTGTGTTCGATAATATCGAACTGTTTCCCGAAAATTACCAATTGCTCATCCAAGCTCGCCAATCGCCCGTTGACCAGCGATTGGCAATCCTCGAACGTGTGACCGAAACCGACAACGCATTCTTTCTGGCGCATTTTGCCTACGGCGAAGAGTTACTAAATCGCGGTGCCCTAAATGGGTCGATTCTCGAAGAAGCGGCCGCCGTGTTGCTGAAGGCGGCCAACCGTCGGCCCAGCTTTGCCCCGGCGTGGGAGAGTGTCGTTTGGGCCAACCTGGTACTACGCGACACGCTGGCTGCCGGCGCCGCCTTGCAACATCTCGAAACGCTTCCGTTGTCCAACGAGATTCCGGCGCAAATCAACCGACTCCGATGGAAACTAGCCGTGGCATTTCAACGTGGTACGGCTCAAGAGTTGTTGGCAGTCATTGCGCAGGCCGCGCCAGCCCTATCCGGCGACGCTCGGTTCGAAGCTGGCGCGAGAGTCATGACGGGTCATGGTACACCGGCTGGT
>JAZDDD010000580.1:0-2513 GCA_036679545.1 Gemmatimonadota bacterium
ATGTCTCACCCAAACCGGGCCCAATGACGTACACGTAGGGATCAAAATCCGTCGCCACTAAATCAACCGTGACACGCGTGCCGGCGGCCACCTGTAACGACCATGCCTCGAGCAAGCTCTCGTCAGTGGACCGGTAATCCGCATCGGACAGCGTGCCCGTTTCCACGCTTCCGACCCTGAGTTGACGCCCACCGGTATCGAGTAGTTCGAGCACCGACACGCCACCCTGTGGGCGACCGGTCGGTGCCGCGAGATTATCTGTGGCAGGTTGCCCCGCGCACGATGCAACGGTCATTGCGAACATGCCGCCGGTAGCGGCGGTTTTGAGCGGACGGAGCCGAATTGCAAACACGTTTCTAACACCTCGTTGACGGCGGAATACCAATATAATCAAGCACTTGGACACCCTTGGCCCCCCAGTCCTTGCGCCCGTTACAAACAAACCGGCAGCTTACGATCTGAGAGAGGGTAGAATCGTGCCTCCATTGGCAACAATTAGACCGCAAGAATTCGATATGACTGTGAAATTCGAGCACATACTATGTGGCCATGATGAAAAACGAGGCCACCATGCGGACCACCACTCAGCCCACCGATATGCATTCCAACTTTAATCTCATCGATTTAGACACCGAAGCAGCGTGGCAGGCGGTTTTGTCCAAAGATCCGCTCATGGAAGGTCGGTTTGTCTATGCCGTTCGGACCACGGGTGTGTTTTGCCGACCCACGTGTCCCTCTCGGCGTCCCCACCGCAAGAACGTATCGTTCTTCTCGACATCGGCGGAGGCCGAATCCTCAGGGTTCCGTGCATGTTTGAGGTGTACGCCCAAAGGAACCGCAACGAACACCGGCGCGGCACTGGTGGCGCGAATGTGTTCATTCATCGACGAACATTTGGATGACCGTGTAACACTCGATGCAGCCGCGCGATCTATGACGCCGGGTTCAATTCCAGTTCAGTTGTTTATGAATCATCGGCAGAACAACTTGGCATGACTCCCGCTGCTTACAAAAATGGTGGGTTGGGTATGGACATTCAATTCACCATCGTGCCTTCGCCGATTGGAAACATCATGGTGGCCGCCACGCAACGCGGTGTGTGCAACGTGACAATCGGTGACGACGATGAAATACTCGAGAGCGGTTTGCGTGACGAATTTCCCAACGCCACCGTGGAACGCGCGCACGGAGGGTTCGAAGATTGGTCGGACAAGCTGGTTGCATACGTCGAAGGACGGACGACCGAACTCGATTTGCCATTGGACATAGGTGGTACAGCGTTCCAACGAAGAGTTTGGCACGCCCTCCAACAGATTCCATACGGTGTCACGCGCACGTACACGGATGTTGCCAAGTCACTGGATGTACCACGCGCCGTCCGAGCCGTCGCCAATGCGTGCGCGAACAATCGTGTGGCGCTTGCCATTCCCTGTCACCGCGTCATCCGCTCCGACGGTGGACTTGGCGGCTATAAGTGGGGTCTGCAACGGAAGAAACAACTCTTGAGCGCGGAGCACCACAATGCCGCGGAGACTTCGGCAAAATAACCTGACGGCGCTGCTCCGCCGAGTCAACGGGTTGACCGCCCGCCTATGGTCCCTAATTTGGACAAATGCGTGAGCTTCGCCTTGCCCTCAGGATCCTTCGTAAGAGCCCCGGTTTTGTAATCGTCACAACGACGTCTTTGGCGTTGGCGCTAGCACTGTGTACAACCACGTATGCCGTTCTCGACGCCGTCGTGAATCCGCACACTCCGGTCCACGAACCTGAGAACCTCTTTTACGTCACGTCCCGCGGAGACGGCACCGCTCGGGACGTCAGCTCGTATGACAGATACGTTCGCGTCAGAGACGTTGCATCGTTTTATGAAGAAATTGCGTTGGCCCGGACATCGTTCGGTGGCGTAACGATCGGCACGGTCACTATATACCGCGGCGTTCGTGCGATCAGCGAAAATTATCTGACCGTGCTGGGTGTTGAACTCAGCCACGGTCGCCCGTTTAGACCGGCCAATGACGTCACCGACGACTACGCGGCCATTGTGAGCTATCGCATTTGGCGGCAGGCGCTCGACGGCAAGGATCTCGCGGATGCCACGTTGAGGTTCAACGGACAAACCTACAACGTGATCGGTGTAATGCCTCCCAACCTGCCGGGGGGTGTTTATACGCGTATGCCGGCACGCATGCAAAGCGCGGACGACATTCGGTCCCGTGTCCTGCCCATTGCACGTTTGAAACAGCAAACAAGTATCGAGGCGGCGAACGCCGAATTGGACGCGGTTGCAAACGCCATGACCGCCAACTTCGGGACCGGAGCGCGGCCATTTGATTTCGCGCTGAGTTCGTTCGCCGCTCGTCCACTTCGATTGAGCGTGCTGCACTATGCGCTTGGTGGAGCGGCGATTGCCGTTCTCCTAATTGCCTGCACCAATCTTGCCAATCTCATGCTCGCGCGGGGCTACGCGCGCAGACGTGACCTCGCGCTCCATACCGCGCTGGGCGCGACACGGG
>JAZDDD010000581.1:0-2251 GCA_036679545.1 Gemmatimonadota bacterium
CGTGGGGCAAACTCTGCCCAAAAACGAATTTCACGACCTAATGGCCTTTTTGCTCTCAAAACGCAATGTGCCAAAAGAAACGGGAACCACGAATGGACAGTCGAGTAGCGAAGGCCCGGCGGGGCCGTGACCTTCGCCCTCATCAAACCGGACGTGCGGATTTCCCGCATCCGGCTTACCCATAAACATTTAATCGCGAGCATGCACGGGAAGTCAACAACACGACGTTCACAAGTTCCGCAGACCAAGCGTCTGCAGGTGGGCGTAGTACGTCGTCCCTACCGGAGGTCGGGAGGGGCGTTGACTGCGACGTTGCAAGTGACGAATCAAGCGTTCCCTCGTAAACCGATTGACACCACGGAACGCCATCCGAGGGTAACCATGGCGAAAGTATCTCGCCCAACTTCGCAGCCAACCGTTGGTCTCACCGATCATACGAGTGATCGGCATGAAACAGCGGCGACTGCTGGTCAACTCCCGGACTTTGTCCCTGGCACGGGCTTGTGCCTTCTTCGATGGGAAGACATTCAAGTAGCGGTGCGGACCTCCGTGGAGATCGCGGTCGTACCGGAACGTAAAACCCAAGAAGTCGACGCTCGCCGTCGGTTGGTTCAGGTTCACCACGCGAGTCTTCTCGCGATTGATTGTCAACTGGAAGCGGCCTTCGAGTTGGTTCTCCACCCAGTCGATGAGTTGCTTGCCTTGGTAGCGGGCCAATATCACAAAGTCGTCCGCGTAGCGAACCATCTTCGCGTTCGCCCAGTTTGCCGGGCCGTCCGGACCGTGAAAGGCTTTTTCAAACCAATGCAGGTAGACGTTCGCCAGGAGGGGCGAGATCACCCCGCCTTGCGGCGTTCCCTGCTTGGGTCTGGTGCCTTTCGTGCGACCTTCGTCGTCCCGCTCAATCACGGGCGAAGCCAGCCACATCCGGATCAGCTTCAGCACCTGGCGATC
The DNA here is from genome assembly GCA_036679545.1 of Gemmatimonadota bacterium. Classification (GTDB taxonomy): domain Bacteria; phylum Gemmatimonadota; class Gemmatimonadetes; order Gemmatimonadales; family GWC2-71-9; genus JAZDDC01. Next base: position 955 of record JAZDDD010000581.1, read on the forward strand.
GGTGATCCGCATCTTCAGGCATTTCATCAACTTGTCGTGGGGAATCGTATCAAAGTACCCCTTCAAGTCTGCGTCGTACACGTCCCGAAAACCGTCTTTCAGATGACCGGCAATCACGTCGATTGCCTGGTGGGCCGACTTACCAGGACGGAACCCGAACGAACAGTCCAGGAAATCCGCCTCGAAGATCGGTTCGATCACCAACGTCACGGCCATCTGGACGATGCGGTCTTTGACCGTGGGAATCCCCAAGGGTCGCTTCCGCCCGTCCGGCTTGGGTATGTAGACGCGCTTCACTGGCTGCGGCTTGTAGGTCTTCGTGCGAAGTTCTTCGTGCAACTCGTCGAGAAACGCCGTTGCGCCAGGGCCATCCATGATGTCCTGACACGACACGCCGTCCACGCCGGGTGCGCCGTTGTTCTTCCACACCAGTTGCCATGCCGCCGTCAGCACGTCACGCCGGTAGACTCGGTCATACAACGTGTAAAACCGAAATCGCGGCTCCTGCTTGGCCTTGCGACCCAGCTTCCACCTCAACTGGGAGACTTTCACCGGCAGCGTTACGCCCGATTTCACCTCCGGCTGGGCCGGCGGTTGGTCGGCCTGGGGCGGCCGTTGTTCCGTAGTAGGACGTTCGTCCAAGCGGCTCTCCTTGCTTCTTGTGGAAACACGTTTGTGGTAGGGGTCCTTCGCTCGACCGGAGTTACCCGGCGTCGTCACTACTATGACCCCCTCCGACTCCCAACATGGCCGACCAGCGGTTATGTTTTCCCGCCGTCCGTTGGTGCATCGACACACCCTGCCGATGAACCACCTTGTCGGGTCTCCCAAGTTCCTGGTTGCTCTGTCGACGCCCGCTGTCCCCAATCACCCCGGGCCGCCCGACGGTTGCACACGCCTGTTGCTACACCGCCGATTCGAGGCTTCGCCCTATCCGGAGGGTTGGCCACGGCCAAATTGTGTCACGAGGCCGAATCAGGTTCACTCACGTTACGGCTGACGTCTTCGCCAAAGCGAGGCTTCACCGAGCCGGTTACCCGAACGCGATGCCCGCTTGGCTACATGGTCAACAGGCAATTACCATGATTAGCTCCTTTCAGCTAACAAGAACAACCAAACTTACTTGGCACACCGGATTACACGGATAGAATGCCAAAGAATACGGCGCGGGAGAATGCGCCAGAATCATCCGTGGTTATCCGTGTAATCCGGGTGGAAAAAGGGGATAGGTGGAAAAAGGGGATAGGTGGAAAAAGGGGATAAGTCCAATTATTGCGGTCTCGTCTGGATTCACTTC
>JAZDDD010000582.1:0-2819 GCA_036679545.1 Gemmatimonadota bacterium
GGACACCGGGATCCAACTTACCGGCATCGTCGGCGTACACGATGTTGAGTTTTGCCGTGACGTCGGCGTGCCGATGCTTGGCAAGGTACTCGGTGACGGCGCGGGCATACAGTTCACTGCGCGACACGCCAAGTTCATCCGCGAGGGCGTCTGCGGATTCAAAGAGATCGTCGGGGATCGAGATAGCCGTTTTCATACTATTATCATACCGTTGTTATACCTCGGCGGGCAAGTGTTCTAGCAAGCTCCTGAAACAGCGGGCGCTCTCTCCTCAGCAGGTTCATCGGACCCAAGGTTCCTGGGCCCCGGCCAACTCCGCTCGCCATGGTGACGAGTCGGACGCAGTTTACGGGCGATAGTGTTAGGCTGAGGCGGTGTCACAAGGGGTGCGACGGCGAGCAGGTCGTATGTTTGCCGGAGGAAAGGCCAGCTCAGGGGATCAAACGGCCAGAGACTCTCCGGAGGCTCGCCGGACATCTTTCAAGATTCGAGTAGACGTTGAAGGCGATTGTCCAAGAGAAGTACGGATCTCTTGATATCTAGAGCTTCGAGAAGTGGACAAGCCGGAGGTCGGCGATTGCGGTGAACGAGTAGGGAGATTCGATGCGCCAAATGTTGAGCGCGTAGAACGCATGTAAATCTCGTAGCCCAACATCGCGCGCATGACGGCTTTGTCCTGCGTGAGTGATGGAAGTAACGTGCGGCCCCGCGTCAGTTGCCGTTCAACAGCACGCGCACCGCCGCATCGAGTTGTAAATCACGCCCCGAATAACTTTCACCCATCGGGCGGAGAACTTCCACATCGACCGGCCGTGGCGAACGTTCCATTACATCGCCAGCGGCACCACGGATTGTGGATCGCGGCATCCGGAAATTCGATCCATCCACGAGCTGTAGTCCCCACGTGTAAATAATCCAACCCGCCGTCGGTTCGCCGACGATCTGGCCAAGTTGGAGTGAACGGTAACCTTCGGTAAAATCTTCACCGTCGGAGAGCGTATGCCGGTTGACTACCAGAACGGTGCCGAGTTCGAGTGATCGTTGACCCAGCATCGTGCGCGCGTTGGCCTCGGGATACCCGCGTGTCTGCATCGTCATGTAGCCGCGGCGTGCGAAAACGTCGAGTGCGTAGCTGTTCACGAAACCACCGTTGTTGTTTCGCATATCGACCACCACTCCATCTTTGTCGTGGTTGTCAGCATCCAAGTCCGTGTACAACTGGAGCAGGCTGCTAAAGCTCATGCTGGGCATATGTACGTACCCCAAACGCCCGCCGCTTTCCCGATCCACGTATGACCGGTTGGTTTCGACCCAGTCGCGGTATTCCAATTGGCGCTCGTTCCCGATCGAAATGGGTTGCACCGCCACTTCCCGTGCATTGGAACCGGTGGGGTCAGTTGAGAAAGAAATAGTGACGCGGTCGCCACGGGTGTTCGCCATGACCTGGTCGATGTTCATCCCGCTTCCGGTTGGGGCGCCGTTTACCGACAACAGGTAGTCGCCGACCGACACGCTTCCGGCGATCGCGGCGGGACCCAGCGGCAGGATCCGAGTGACACGCAAATGTCCGCTAGTCTCGTACTCAACCCGATCGAACCGGAGACCCAACACACCATGCGTGGGACCCGAATTTCCGTTGACCCTGTGACCGAGGTGCGACGCGTTGAGTTCGCCGACCATCATGTTCATGAGTCGTGAATATTGATCCCGTGTTGCCGCACCGCGGATGTACGGTTCAAACGTCTCACGAACGACATCCCAATTCTGCCCGTGGAAGTCAGGGTCATAGAAATGATCGCGCAGATGACTCCATCCTTCCTCGAAGGCCTCAACCTTCTGCCGATCAAAGTCTACATCCAGTTCCGCGGTCACTGACAGGTTGCGCGTGTTGCCGCTCTCGACGTTTGCGATCCGAATCTGACCTGATTCGAGATAGAAGATCTCCTCTCCGTTTTTTGTGAACTGAGGTGTGCTCTTAAATCCGGGTGTTGAGGTAATCTGTCGCGTGACTCTCGGGCCCGTCGTTTCCCTGTCGACCGAATATGCGTAAAGATTTGGTCGGCCCTCAGCGTTTGCATTGAAGACAAGTGTTTTACCATCCGGACTCAGTGCGATGGATCCCACGTCCACGCCGATGGACAGCAGCGTGAGACGCCGCCTGATGTTATCAAAAACAGGTGTGAGCGATGTTCCGTCCCCACCGCCGGTCGATGTCGTGGGCTCTTCGGTTTCCCCATCAGGCTCATCGGGTGTTTCGAACAGTTCGGCGAAACGATCTTCACGGAAAACAGGAGTCTTCGGTACGAGATCTACGGCGGCGATCTGTCCGGTTTGGGTTCTGTGTTGCGTGTCGAAGAACAACGTTTCCCCGTCCGGGGACCATGCGATGGAACCGGCCGACCCGTTGGCGAGACCGCTGGCGGCATGTGGCGTACCGCCCGCCGATGGCACGAGCCAAACATTGGTGAACATCCGCTGATCCGACGTGAAGTACGCAATCCACGATCCATCCGGAGACCACTGGAGCGGATTACTCGGGACGAACGGGTAGCGCCAGAGCTGTCCGGTTGCCAGTCGCCGATCACTGCCCGATTCCAAGTCGATCACTCGGATGTCCCGACCATCTCGTGCGTATGCCAGTTGGGTTCCGTCAGGCGAGAAACGCGGTGAAACATCCGCCCCGATCCCGTCAGTGAGACGTTTCTCTTCCTGGGACCCGAAATCATACAGGAATAATTTCGGAACACCATCCCGTCGAGAGACATACGCGATGCGTCGAGAGTCGGACGCCCAGACTATGCCGGACTCGGCCGCCGTCG
>JAZDDD010000583.1:0-2335 GCA_036679545.1 Gemmatimonadota bacterium
CACGATGTCGTCGGTGTGATGCCCGCCTCATTTGAAATCATGAATCCGACGATGGCTCTGTGGGTACCGCTACGCGAAGACGTCAGCCATTGGACGTACACCGCCGGTGTTTCCCGTGTCATTGCGCGGTTGGCACCCGGGGTGACTTCGGCATTGGCGGGGCAAGAGTTCGTCTCGTTGCTTGACCGCATGCGCCTGATGTTCGGCTACTCCGAGAATTATGGGCGGGACGCGTCAATCCGGGACCTCAAAGATTATCTCGTCGGTGGCTATCGGACGATGTTTTGGGTGTTACTCGGAGCGGTTGGATTCATACTGTTGATCGCGGGATCGAACCTGTCGAATCTGATCCTCGTCAAAGCCGGGGGACGGCGCCAAGAGATGGCTATACGTACCGCCTTGGGTGCGACGCGCGGGGCGTTGATACAGGTGGTTGTGGCGGAGGCGGCTGTTCTTTCTGTGCTTGGCGGGTTGTTAGGTATGACGATCGCATACGGAGGTATTGAACTCCTGCAGCGAATTGTACCGGCTGACACGCCCCGTGTCGCGAACATCGTAGTCGACGGCCGTGTGCTTGCCATGTGTTTTGTCTTTGCGCTTGGGACGGGGCTTGTATTCAGCTTGGTTCCTGCCGCGGCGGCAACAAAGCTCAACCTGCGCCGGGCCATCGGCGTATCGCGAATCGACGGTTCGGTGGGCGCAACGCAGTTTCGTTTGCGGAGTATCTGGGTCAGTTGTCAGATCGCGCTTGCAGTCATGCTTGTGGTTGGTGCAGGTCTGATGGTCCGCACCATGAAAGAGTTAGCTGCGGTCGATCCGGGTTTTTCCCCCGCTGGCGTTTTGACGTTGCGGCTGCAACCGGCGGGTGAGTCGTACGACACGCCAGCCGAGTATCGTCTGTTCTACGACAAACTCTTATCACGCATTTCCGCCTTGCCGATGGTATCGGATGTTGGGGCCGTTCAACATCTCCCGTTTTCAGGATGGACTTGGGGTATTCCGTTCGAACTTGTCGAGGCTCCGTTAAATGAAGGTGAAACGAGACCGGTTGCGGGTTGGCGCATCGTCGCGGGTGACTACATCAAAACCATGAGGATCCGCATGCGTGAAGGTCGAGTATTCAACGACGCGGATACTGAAGGGGCGGAGCAGGTGGCGATCATCAACCGCACCCTGGCGGAAGCATTTTGGGCGGACGCATCACCGATTGGACGACGCATGAGATTGGGGCGCAACAGAGAAACAACTGTGACGGTCGTGGGCGTCATCGACGATGTTCTGCATGTGGGTGCCGATCGTGATCCGGGTCTCGAGATTTACCGTCCGTTAAATCAGTCCACGATGTCGGCGCTCATGCTCGCGATCCGGAGTTCTGCCGATCTCAAGCAAGTGGGACGACGTGTGCAGGATGTGATCTGGGCCGTTGATTCTGATGTGCCAATTTCACACGTGATGCCGTATGAGGACTTAATCGCGTCAACGTTTGGGCAGTCAAGACTCATCATGATCCTACTAACGATTTTTGCCGCCGTCGCCCTCGTGCTTGGAGCTATCGGTGTGTACGGGGTTACGTCTTTCACGGTTATCCGCCGCTCGAACGAGATAGGGTTACGAATGGCCTTGGGTGCCACGGAGCGCCGAGTTCGAAGTGAGGTTTTGAGGCAGGGGATGGCGAGCGCGTTGCTTGGTACGTTCTTCGGTCTTGTCGGTGCGGGCCTACTAGCGCGGTTCATGGCCGGACTCGTGTTTGCGATTTCACCCGTGGACCCGGTTACGTTTGCTGGAGTTGCCGGAGTGATGCTCATGGTCGCTTTCGCGGCCAGTCTTATTCCTGCCTGGCGCGCTACTCGAATCGATCCGGCGTTGACTTTGAAAAACCAATAGATGATCGAGTCATGTGTACCACTACACGGGCGTGACGATCGGATCTGGCGCGTCCGCCCTGCGGCGGGAGTCGGTCAACAGACGCTCGGTGAAATCCAGTCGCTCATGCAATTCTTCCAGTTGTGCGGATTGCTCCTCCAGTAGTTCGCGGCGCAGCTCGTCTTTCATGATGGACAGCTGGTCATCCAAATCGGTAATGTTGCCCTTGAGACGTGCTGAAAGTGCTCGACCCAATGGTGTGAAAGAAACGGCTAGCACCGCTAACGGCCCGAGGGTCAAAACCATGCCAAAGATGGGTATTAGTTCGTCCATTCTCTAACTCCGGAGGGATCCTTCCCACGATACGGTCATTCGCATCGACGGGTTTCGCGGCAAAAGCGTGCTGCCTGCCGCTCGCTGCCCGGTTCTGGGCTCAAACGAACCAGCTCTCATCGACCGTCCTGCGGCGGAC
>JAZDDD010000584.1:0-3178 GCA_036679545.1 Gemmatimonadota bacterium
ACACGAAGTACGTGTCTAAAGACCGCATCATCTTCCGAATCATCTTCCGATTGCGATGCGCTGCTGGTGTTCCGCACACTACTATCGCCAAGCAGGGATGCAATAGAATCGATCATCTCGCCCCTTCAGGAGGCGGGATCAGCAACCGTCTGGCCAACTCAGCCGCACGTTGCTCCGGGAGGCTGGACATGACAGAGGCAGCCTGCCGCACACCAAGATTGCGAACCACCCCCTCGACCTCTTCGTTCGACATCAACAACAACACCTCAGCAGCATCAGCTGGTTTCATTTTCGCAAAGATCCGGGCGAGCGATTGATATGCCGCTCCGGTTGCTGCCGATGTCGGATCTCGAACGGCATCCCCGTCGGCACCTGTCGCAGCGTGTTCGGGCAAACCTTGCCGTGCCGCCAACGCACGAGGTGCTTCGACGCCATCAGCGAGAGTCATTGCCGCATCACCGCCAGGCGATGTATCATGTTGCGTGGACAGCGAATCACGCCACAACGAATCAGCCAATAGCGAATCCGCGAGCGCTATCTCGTCAACCGGCATCGGTGGGAGCGGCGTCTTTATCACAGACCAGGTTGTGACGGCCAACAACGAAAGTGTGAATACTCCTACCGGGATCAGCGCGTTCTTCATCCATGGCCTCCCATAGCAGACCGTTTCATACGGGACGCAATGTCATCAATCTCTGCCTGTTCCAACCGTTGCATTTCGGCTACCCATTCCGCGTGCTGTTTTTCACGGAGTCGTTCGAGCGACTTGCGTTCTTGTTGCGCAGTTTGGAAGCGGCCTCGCTCTCGTTCGACCTCGGAGAACGCCGCGTCGTGATCTCTGCCATCTGACTCCGCCCGGCCCCGAACAGCACGCAACGCACGTTCGGCCGCAGACAACGCCCCAGCGGGAGCAGGTTGGTTCCGGAGACGGACCATTTGTTGTTCGGCATCCCATTTCCTGGTTTCGCTCTCGCTCGCCTGAATTCTTTTTGATTCGGCTAGCCGAACGACTTCGGCGAGTCGTCGTGCCAACTCGTCCTCCGCCTCCCGCTTCAGTCGAAGAAGTTTATCGAGTCGAAACGAAAATCGCCTCACGATGCACCTGCCATCACGGGTTGCAACCGGGCACTGAGATCCTTGAGACGCGCACAGGTTTCATCAAACGAACTGGATTCATCAGGTGTCTGTTGAAGAAAGCTCAGCACCTCTTTACGCAGTTCCACCGCCCGATCAACATCCGGACTTGAGCCCGGTTGATACGCACCGACCTTCAATAAATCTTCCGCATCCTTATAGGCCGCGGACGACGCCACAAACTTTCTCACCGCACCCAAATGCTCGGGCGCAATGACGGCGTCGCGAACGCGACTCACACTTTCGAGTATGTCGATTGCTGGAAAATGCCCGGCCGATGCAAGCTGCCGACTCAAGAGAACGTGTCCGTCCAAAACACTTCGTGCGGCGTCTGATACCGGTTCGTTGAAATCGTCCGCTTCCACCAAGACCGTGTACAAACCGCTGATACTTCCACGCCGACCCGTCCCTGCCCGTTCTAACAACCGCGCCAGAGCCGCAAAGACCGAAGGCGGATACCCCTTGGTCGTTGGTGGCTCCCCCACGGACAAACCCACCTCCCGCAACGCCATCGCTACACGTGTCACCGAATCCATCATCAGCATCACGTGTTTGCCTTGGTCCCGGAAATATTCGGCAATCGCCGTGGCAACAAGAGCACCGTTTGCCCGGACCAGGGCTGGTTGATCGCTCGTTGCCACTATCACGATGGATCGCTTGAGCCCCTCTTCACCGAGGTCTCGATCGAGGAACTCTCGAACTTCTCGACCTCGTTCCCCAAGCAATGCGATCACATTCACATCTGCAGTCGTTTTCCGCGCAATCATCCCCATCAGCACGCTCTTCCCAACACCGCTTCCAGCAAACACTCCAATCCGTTGGCCTCGGCCCATCGTCAGGAGTCCATCCAATGCCCTCACACCCGTGCCAAGCGGTTTGGCAATGGGTTCACGTTCCAGCGGACTCGGTGGATTGGCATTCAAGGGGTAGCGCTCTGTCGTGGTTAACACGCTGCCACCATCCATGGGACGCCCCAGTCCATCCAGGATCCGGCCCATCAATTCCTCACTCACAGCGACGTCCGGCTTGCGACCCAACGCGCTGACACGGGCCCCCGGTGGGATGCCTATGACATCGCCAAACGGCATGAGCATGATACCGCGTTCGTGAAAACCAACGACCTCCGCCGTCATGTCTTTGAGCATACCACCGCTAATTCTGCACAACTCGCCCATTGCCACATCCAACACAGACGCCTCCACAATCGAGCCGACAATGCGTGTTACACGCCCGCTTACGGCAAATCGCGGCGCGTCTTTGATACGCGCCAGGGCGGCGGCAAATCGATTTGGATCGGTATCAGACATCATTCAATCGATGAAACAGTTCCTGGAGAGCTGACTCGACTCGGCCATCGACTATTCTGTGCGGGGCTTCGACAACACAGCTTCCTCGCTCCAACGTTGCATCAGGCACCCACTCGATCGTTCCGGCAGCATCATTTTGATTTCCCGTGTCAGACACAACCTGTAAATCCGCGGGATTGATGCGCACACTGGTCGGTCCATCATCTCCGACTTGATCGAGCGCGTTTTTTACCAGATCCCGTACGATCGTTGGGTCCGTCTCGATCTCACGTTGGACGATTTGCTGAGCGACGGCAATCGCCAGCGTGTGCACGGCCCGTTCGTTGTCCGCCGCAAGACTGCGCCGCGCGCTACTCAGCTCATCATACACACTGCTCACCGCCGCCATTGCACTCGCTACCATTGCTTCCGCCTCTTGTTGCCCGTCTTGTTTCCCTTGAGCCAACCCGCGTTCGAACTCCAGCTGGGCACCATCTGGCTCAATCGGTTCGTCCGACACCATTGCCGATGCGTGATCGCCGTTCAATCGGAGGTCAGGGAGCGGCCACAACGCGAACCGCGCCTTCTCCCCGGCCGTAGAATTAGTCGATGAAATCTTCGCCACCCCGATCGGCCAAAACGATCTCCCCCGCCTCTTCCAGGTTTCGGACAATTGCGATCGCCTTCGCTTGCGCCTCCTGCACATCCTTGACTCGGACCGCGCCCATGAACTCCATTTCTTCGTCCAGCGCTGCAGC
>JAZDDD010000585.1:0-2613 GCA_036679545.1 Gemmatimonadota bacterium
GTTGCGGGCGCGACATCCGTTACGTGCGCTGTGGCACGATCTCTCTGCGGCCACGACTTCCTTGCGCCGGGCATGGCGCGTCAATGCAACGATCGTCGGCTGTGTTGCGCTTGGCATTGCCGCGACGAGCGCCATCCTCACCCTCTTCTCTGCAGTGATCATTCGCCCCGTGCCGTTTCCGGATGCGGATCGGCTCGTTCGCGTGTGGTCGGTCGAAGACAATACATTGCGACAAGGACGGGGCCAACTTTCCATGGCTGACGTGCGTGACATTGCCAACCGCATGACAATGATCGAACCGTTTGTCGCCACCGTTCGCTCTCGGATCATGTTTCTCGGCGAGCGTGGAGCACGCAGAGTAGAGGGCGAAGCGGTGACACCAGGTTATTTTGAGTTGTTGGATCTGCGACCAGAGCTGGGAAGGCTTTTCCTCCCCGAGGAATACGAACTGGCCAGCGAGCCCGTCATGTTGCTCGCGTACGGAACATGGATCAACGAGTTCGGCGGGGACTCGGCGATCCTTGGAAGCACCGTCCGGACTGCTGACAGAAATTACACCGTAGTCGGTGTCTTGCCCGAAGAGTTTATCGGAACCATCGAAGATGACATTCCAGACATCGAGTTCTGGATTCCCGTTGCACACGATCGCACGCCCGCGCTGCACGCTCGCCGAGACGTGGCGACGGCATGGACGATAGGCAGGCTGCGGCCCGGGGTCACGGTAGAGCAAGCCAATCAAGAGGTACGGTCAATTGGTGAGTGGCTGGCACGAACGTACGCCGAGGAACGAGGGGCGCGTGGACACCGGGTGGAGGCTTTCGGCGAAAACTGGCGCGCTCGTCTGCGAACGTGGAACTATGTGTTGCTGGGAGCGGCTGGGTTGCTTCTCGTGGTGGCGGCTGCCAACGTCGCCGGACTGTTACTCGCCCGAAGTTTAACTCGCCGCCGTGAGTACAGTCTTCGCTCCGCGCTCGGCGCCGGAAGTGCTCGTCTCGTACAACATGCCCTGACAGAAAGTCTGGTGCTCGCGGCCGTCGGGGGAATCATCGGCATTATCGTGGCACCATGGATACTCTTCGCCTTCCTAAACCTGGCCCCCGAAGAGGTGCCGACGTACGTCGATATCACACTCGACAAGTGGGCCATGGCCATTTCGTTTGGATGCATAGGGGCCACCGCGTTGTTTGCAGGTGTGTTGCCCGCGTGGGTCGCCGCACGAGTGAGTCCGGGCTCGGCGTTGCGCTCTGGTGGGAGGGGAGCAAACGTCGGTCGTGTCGAACGATCCGGTGGGCGCGTGGTCGTCGTCTCCGAGGTGGCACTCACCACGATTCTTCTCGTTACCGCCGGATTGCTGGTCCGCACTTATCATGCGCTGAGTATCACCGAGGTTGGTTTTCGAACCAACGACGTTGTGCAGATGGCAATCTTCATCGATACTCGCGATGTGGATGACGTTCAGTCTCTGCCAGCGTTTTACGATCGACTGGTAGAAACCGTGGCAACATATCCGGGTGTCGAATCCGTCGGGCTCGCGTCTCCCACGGTACCGCCCGGGTATGCTCCAGACGAGCGCATTACGTTTGCGGATCTGGACGATCAATATCGCGACCACGGGTTGCTCGTGCAGTCTCACGCCATCGACACCGGATTCTTGGAGACCCTGGACATCAAATTGGTAGCAGGCCGCAACGTCGCCACCACAGACGGCCCCAACGACCGTCTGGTCGTCGTGATCAGCGCATCGCTCGCCGAATTGATGGGTGGTGTGGAACAGGCCATCGGCCAACAGATCGACGACGGCCGCGTCTCGTACCAAGTAGTCGGTGTTGCCGCTGATGTTTTGTATTATGGCGCGGTACGTCGTCGCGCACGAGACCTCGATATCTATGTCCCCCTGCACCAGAGCCTGCCCCGCACGGTCTCGCTCGCCATTGCTACGCGAGGAGATGCTGAGAGTTTCATATCACCGCTCCGCGGACGCTTAAACAACCTCGCGCCAAGCTCGGCGCTGGACTGGGTTAGCTCGATAACCGCGGAGTTGGATAACCACCTGGGAAGTTCGAGATTCTATATGCTACTGGTCGGCGCGTTTGCGGTGAGTGCGTTGGTGTTAACTGCGGTCGGGCTTTTTGCTACGCTTGCCTATCACGTCGCGCAGCAACGGACACAATTTGGTATCCGCCAAGCATTGGGTGCCAATCGTAAACGTGTAATTCGAGATGTCATGCGCCAGGGATTTTTCGTCGTTGCGACCGGCTTGCTGTTGGGAACTCTTGGGGGTGTCATCGTTGCCAGGACGTTGTCAGCCACCGTGCAAAGGCTCGCCGGTTTCGACGCAATCACGCTCGTTGTTGCGGCCGCCGTGGTTTCGTTCCCAGCCTTGATTGCTATCTATCTCCCAGCGGCACGGGCGGCACGGGGTAGTCCTATGGATGTGTTACGGAACTGACGACGGACGGTATGGCGGACAGGCGGTATGGCGGTATGGCGGTATGGCGGACAGGCGATCGGATAGGAATGGCGGGGAAAGCAAGCGACGGGTCATCTCCCTCAGGGTCTCCAGGTCCAAACGCATCTCGATCCAATTGTTTGTGGAGAACGGTCGACTGCCCG